>JAAFHC010000129.1 GCA_010906935.1 Gelidibacter sp. | reverse complement strand
ATTGTTTCTGAAAATGGAGGAATTTTAACGCCTATTGCAGATAAAACAATCACGGCTACCGTTATTTCAGAAGATCCTGTTTATTTAAAGAAAGTTTTTAATGACATTAATGGCAAGAAAGTAGGATATTTGGTTTATAACGGATTTAGGTCTTCATATAACGATGAATTAAATGCGGCTTTTGCGTATTTTAAAAGTGAAGGAATTCAAGAGTTGGTATTAGATTTAAGACTTAATGGCGGTGGATCTGTGCTGACTTCAGCGTATTTGGCAAGTATGATTGATGCTAGTGCTGGTACAGAAACCTTTGCAAAATTAACTTTTAATGCAAAACATTCCAACCAAAATAGTTCTTATACATTTCAAAACAAGTTAAATGTATATGATGTAAATGGTACCAAAACTGGGGAAGAAGATATTAACAGACTTACCGGTATCAATCAATTGTATGTATTGACTTCCAGTACTACGGCTTCTGCAAGTGAGATGATTATTAACGGATTAAAACCATTTATGACTGTTAAAGTGGTGGGGACAAAAACTTACGGTAAAAATGTTGGGTCAATTACTTTATATGATTCTCCTTCATCTGATTACACAAGTGAATCATCTGCCAATTCAGCACATTTATATGCTTTGCAACCCATTGTATTCCAAATTTATAATAAATTAGATCAAAGTGATTACATAAATGGGTTTGTGCCAGATATTTTAGTTGAGGAATTCAGATACTGGAATAATATTTTACCTTTTGGTGATGAAAATGAAGTGGTTCTAAAAAAGGCACTTGATAATATTAGAGGTATATCGGGCAGACAAACAAAATCGCTTAAGTTTTCTGAAATTAAAGAATTTGAAGTTTCTAAACTTGAAAAAAGATTCGATAAAGAAATGTATATTACTGATGAATTCTTCAATCAGTAAATTTTATTTAGCAAAATGAACAAAAAAGGCAGGTTTTTACTTGCCTTTTTTGTTGTTTAAAAACCGATTTATTTTACCTAAATTTGTTTTTAACTTCAATAGAAATAAATGAAAAGCGTTGCAATATTTACAATCCTCTTTACTTTTTTAATAGCGTGCAATAGTAACTATCAGCCTCGCGATACCGTAAAAATTTCCATCGAAAAGTTTAAAATAGACAGCGCCAGCATTCGTGCCATTGAAATTGTGAATGATTCTTCTGTGGTTTATGCAAGCTCAAACGGAATGATTGGCATTTTAAGCGGAAACGGAAAATTTATGGGAGCAAAAAAAATTGTAACCGACACGATTGTGCCAAATTTCAGGGCCATCGCCTATACAAAAGAAGTCGTTTTTGCATTGAGTATTGAAAATCCGGCACTTTTATATCGCTATAAAAACAACGAAATTAAATTGGTTTATAAAGAAGTGCACGAAAAAGTTTTTTACGATTCCCTGAAATTTTTTGATGAATTGAATGGCATTGCAATCGGTGATCCAACCGATAATTGTTTGTCGGTTTTAATTACGCGCAACGGCGGAAAATCCTGGGGCAAAATGGATTGTAAAAATTTACCGAAAATTGAAGCAGGGGAAGCCGCTTTTGCAGCCAGCAATACCAATATTGCCATTGTTGGTGAAAATGCCTGGGTGGTTACGGGCGGATTAAAAGCGCGTGTTTTTCATACACCTGATATGGGTTTGACATGGAAAGTTTATGATACACCAATAATTCAAGGAAAAAGCAGCACTGGAATTTATACGGTCGACTTTTACAATGAAAAACAAGGAATTATTTGTGGCGGCGATTATACGGATATGCATGGAAATTACGCTAATAAAGCCATTACTTTTAATGGCGGAAAAACCTGGGAAGTGGTTTCTGAAAATGAAGAACCAAAATATGTAAGTTGCGTACAATATGTTCCAAATACAAAGGGAAAAGAAGTGTTTGCAGTTTCTGAAAATGGTATTTTCTATTCTAAAAGCTCAGGAAAAATTTGGGAAAAAGTGAGTGATGAAGGTTTTCATTCCATGCGTTTTGTAAATGAAAACAGTGCTTGGGTTTCGGGCAATGAAGTTATTGCTAAAATGACGATTAAATAGATTTTAGTATTAAGAAAATGGTAAAGTCCGAAGTCCGAAGTCCGAAGTTTAAAAAACCTCCGATCATTTTAATTATCAATTTTTAATATTTTAAAGCAATGAAAATGTACAGTTTTTACAAAATTAAAAATATCGCTTTTTATATATTGATTTTTTTGCTGATTTCAGCCTGCTCAAAACAATCTGAAATTGGAAAAAAGATGAATTGCAGTCCGACATCTTATAAAAATACCAAGCAAATTACAGATTTTAATAAAAACTTTACATTAGATATTCCAAATACTTGGAAAACAGAATTATACTTTGATAATTATCAGTCCGAAATATTTACTGCGGATACCATAAAACAGCTTTCAGAAACCTATATTTTAGCGGCTTCTTTTAATTTTGGAACGCTGAATTTCGACAGTGATTTTCACCATCGAAAAGATTCTGTTTTGAATGCAAACAGCCTTAAAATAATTGATTCCGGAAATGAGTCATTTCAAAAAAAACCTTCTTTTTGGTATATTTCAAAAGGAACAAAAAATAATTTTGATTATCATCGATTTACAGTATTAATGAAAATTTCAGAAAATACCTATTTTTCAGCCTATTCTGAAATTTATGGGAATGCTAATATCGATAAACGCATCTGTGAATCAATTTCATTATTGGAAAGTATTCAGTTTTTGGAATAATTTATGACAATTGAATTGTAAAACCTTTCATGAATCCTTACTTTTGATAAAAATTTAATAAAATGCAAAAAATAATAGATCGATTTGTAAAGTACGTTAAAGTGGATACGCAATCCGACGCAAACAATCCCGACTTTCCAAGTACTGAAAAGCAATGGGATTTGGCGCATATTTTGGTTGATGAATTGAAAGAAATTGGCATGCAAGATGTCACTTTAGACGATCATTGCTATATCATGGCCACACTTCCTTCCAATGTGGATTTTAAAGTTCCAACGATTGGTTTTATTGCCCATATTGATACAAGTCCCGATTATTCAGGCACCAACGTGAAACCTCAAATTCATAAAAATTATGATGGCGGTGATATTCTGCTAAACAAAGCAGAAAATATTGTTTTGTCTCCAAGCTATTTTGAGGATTTGTTGTTGTATAAAGGACAGACTTTAATTACAACCGATGGTACTACCCTTTTGGGCGCCGATGATAAAGCCGGTATTACTGAAATTGTTTCTGCAATGGAATATTTAATCAACCATCCGGAAATCAAACACGGTAAAATAAGAATTGGATTTACACCCGATGAAGAAGTTGGCAAAGGAGCACATATGTTTGATGTGGAAAAATTTGGTGCTGAATGGGCATATACCATGGATGGCAGCCGTGTTGGAGAATTGGAATATGAAAACTTCAATGCAGCCGGAGCAAAAGTAATTATCCATGGAAAAATTGTGCATCCAGGTTATGCAAAAGGAAAAATGATTAATTCTATGTTAATTGCCAGTGAGTTTATCGCAGGATTGCCAAAAAATGAGATTCCGCAGGAAACTGAAGGCTATGAAGGTTTTTATCATTTAAGCAGTGTTCAAGGCGAAGTTGAAAAAACCGAACTTGAGTACATTATCAGGGATCACGATATGAAATTGTTTGAACAACGGAAAGTCGTTTTTCAAAAAGTTGCAGATGATTTAAATAAAAAACTAGGCAGTAATTTGGTTGTAGTTGATATGAAAGACCAATATTACAATATGCGCAAGCAAATTGAGCCTGTAATGCATATTGTTGATATTGCTGAAGAAGCAATGTTACAATTGGGAATTAAACCTCTTATAAAAGCAATTAGAGGCGGAACTGATGGATCTCAATTGTCTTATAAAGGTTTGCCTTGCCCAAATATTTTTGCGGGCGGACATAATTTTCACGGACGATATGAATTTGTTGCTGCGGAAGCTATTCAATTGGCTACCGATGTTATTGTTAAAATTGCAAAATTGACTGCTGAAAAAGCAAAATAAATAATAGTAAATTCAATTCTAAACCCCATTCTCAGTAAGACTGGGGTTTTTTATTTAACAAAATGTTAAATATTGTTATTTTATTGCCACTATTTTTCAAAACAATTGTTAGATGGTTACTTTTGAAAACTTTAAAAAATTAAATTAATGGAAAGTCAATTGTTAGTTTCTCTTACTGAAAAATACGGAAGTCCGCTTTATGTATACAATGCTGAAAAAATGGAATCGCAATACAATCGTATTACTACAGCTTTTTCTTCTGTTAAAAATTTGAAATTGAATTATGCGGTTAAAGCCAATTCAAACATCAGTATTTTGAAGTTTTTCAAAAAGTTGAATTTGGGGATTGACACGGTTTCCATACAAGAAGTGCTTTTGGGATTAGAAGCCGGATTCTCTCCAGAAAATATCATTTTTACGCCAAATGGCGTTTCATTGTCAGAGATTGAAAAAGCGGCAGCATTGGGCGTTCAAATTAATATCGACAATTTGTCCATTCTAGAACAATTTGGCCACCGCTACCCTAATACGCCGGTTTGTGTGCGCATCAATCCGCATATTATGGCGGGCGGACATTCTAAAATTTCTGTGGGACATATCGATTCTAAATTCGGAATTTCAATCCACCAATTACCTCATATTAAAAGAGTTGTAGAAAATACTGGAATGCATATTAATGGCGTTCATATGCATACAGGTTCAGATATTTTAGATATTGATGTGTTTTTAGCTGCCACTGAAATTTTGTTTAATACCGCCACAGCCTTTGAAGATTTAGAATTTATTGATTTTGGAAGCGGATTTAAAGTGCCGTATAAAGAAGGTGATATTTCAACGAATATTGAAGAATTGGGTGAAAAGTTATCGGAGCGTTTCAATAGTTTTTGTAAAGATTATGGTAAAGACTTAATACTTATGTTTGAGCCAGGAAAATTTTTGGTAAGCGAATCAGGTCATTTTTTGGCGCACGTAAATGTGGTAAAACATACAACTTCCACTGTTTTTGCCAGTATAGATTCAGGTTTTAATCATTTGATCCGACCAATGTTTTATGATTCATACCATCACATTCACAATATTTCAAATCCGGAAGGACGTGAACGCTATTATTCTGTAGTCGGTTATATTTGCGAAACAGACACTTTTGCCACCAATCGCAGAATTAGCGAAATTACCGAAGGCGATGTGCTTTGTTTTAACAATGCGGGCGCTTATTGCTTTTCGATGGCTTCCAATTACAATTCGAGATACAGACCGGCAGAAGTTTTGTATTATAAAGGCAAAGATTATTTAATAAGAAAAGAGGAAACATTCGATGATTTGATTAATAATCAGGTAATTGTGGATTTGAATTAACGATTTCATAAATGAAATTTTATTTTTCGCAAAATAAAAACATCTTTAACGGTAAATAGGCAATAATTAATCGTTTTAAATAAATTTTTATAAAAAATCACCTAAAATGATTGTGTATTTAAAAAAATAATTACTTTTGAACTATGCAAAAAACAAATTCACATAACATCCTGTTAAGCGCAAATACTGCGCTAAATTTTGTTGTTGCCACTACCACTACATTCGGTACAACCCTTTAGGGGTTCTGTCTATTTATATCACCCGTATCTATATTCGTTTTCAAAAATTATTGAAACAAGGAATAGCCTTTTAAAAAAATTACATAAAATTAGGATAAAAAATTAATACCATGAAAGTATTAAAATTTGGCGGATCATCAGTTGCCACTTCAGAAAATATCAATAAAGCAATGGAAATTGTTAAAGAAAGCGCTTACAATACCAAAGTAATCGTGGTGGTTTCAGCCCTTGGCGGCATCACAGATTTGCTATTGGAAGCCGGTAATTTAGCCTGCATTGGTGATGAAAATTATAAAAATCAGTTTAAATTAATTGAAGATAGGCATTTAAAAGTAATCCGTGAATTGATTCCCGTGGGCAACCAAAGCAGCATTTTGGGTCATGTAAAAAAAATGCTCAATAAATTGGAAGCTACTTTGGAAGGTGTTTTTTTAATCAACGAATTGTCCGCGAAAACTTCTGATAAAATTGTGAGTTTTGGAGAATTACTATCTTCCTTTATTATAGCTGAAGCGATGAAAAACAAGGGGTTCGATGCAGAATTAAAAAATGCCCAAGAGCTTATTGTAACCGATGAAAATTTCTCGAATGCTGTAGTGAAGTTCGAACAGACAAATAAAAATATTGCATTGTTTTTCAGTAAAAACAATCATAAAATTATTGTTTCGCCAGGTTTTGTGGCAAAAACAGAAAGTGGAGAATCCTCTACTTTAGGTCGGGGCGGATCAGATTATACCGCCGCCATAGTTGCTGCTGCAGCCAATGCTTCTGTATTGGAAATTTGGACAGATGTGAGCGGAATGTACACGGCAAATCCTAATTTTGTACAACAGGCTTTTCCCATTAAAAATATTTCTTATCAGGAAGCCATGGAATTGTCTCATTTTGGTGCAAAAGTGTTGTATCCGCCTACCATTCAACCAGTTTTGGAGAAGGAAATTCCTATAAATATCAAAAATACGTTCGATGCAAAAGCAGAAGGCACTTTAATTACAAAAATTACTTCAAACGTCAATCCGATAAAAGGAATAAGCCATATTGAAAATATGACTTTAATTACCTTGGAAGGAAGCGGTATGGTTGGCATTCCCGGATTTTCAAAACGCTTGTTTGAAGCCTTATTTCAGCAAAAAATAAACGTTTCCTTAATTACGCAAGCATCTTCTGAACATTCAATTTGTATCGCCATTAACAATGCTGATGCAGAGAAAGCCGAAATAGCAGTTAATTCAACATTTAGTTTTGAAATTTCACAACATAAAGTGAATCCGCTCATCGTTGAAAAAAACAATGCCATTATCGCTTTGGTAGGCGACAATATGAAAAGCCATCAAGGTATTAGTGGTAAAATGTTTAGTGCTTTGGGAAGAAATAACGTGAATATCAGGGCTATTGCGCAAGGTGCTTCTGAAAAAAATATTTCAGCAGTCATTACGCATAAAGACATTAAAAAAGCATTGAATACGTTACATTCGGAATTTTTTGAAGACCAGACAAAACAGCTCAACCTGTTTGTGGTGGGCGTTGGTAATGTAGGTCAGAAATTATTGGCACAAATTAAAAATCAGCAATCCTATTTATTGGAACATTTAAAATTGCAGGTTAGGGTCATTGGAATGGCCAACTCAAAAAAAATGTT
>JAAFHC010000128.1 GCA_010906935.1 Gelidibacter sp. | reverse complement strand
CCATTTGTTATGAATTCCAATATTGGCCAAATCTTTTGAATTCAGTACAAAATTTAAAGTTTTTGTTTCACCGGGATTAAGTTCAATTTTAGAAAATCGCACCAATTTTTTGGAATCGGGGGAAAGGGTAGCCACCAAATCTTTGAGAAAAACTTCCACAACTTCTTTTCCTTTTCTGTTTCCGCTGTTTTTCAAGTCAACAGTGATTTTTAGTTCTTCCGAAGCTTTTATGGTATCGGCACTAATTTGTAAATTAGAGTATTCAAAAGTGGTGTACGACAATCCGAACCCGAATTCAAACTGCGGATAAAATCCGTCATATCCCCAATTGATATCTCTGATATCCGTTTTTTTGTAATAATACGGAAGTACATTTCCAGAAAATTTCGGATAGGTGTAAGGCAGTTTCCCGCTCGGATTTACGTTCCCAAAAATCACATCTGAAACCGCGCGACCACCTTCTTCTCCAGGCAAATAAGCCATAATAATGGCATCAACCAACGGTTCAATTTCTCTTATAATTCTTGGTCGTCCTTGAACCATCACTAAAATAATTGGCTTATTCGTTTTAGACAATTTTTTTATCAATTCTTGCTGAATTTCAGGCAAATCCAATTCATTGATGTCGGAAGGTTTCTCTGAAGCAGGAATTTCTCCAACGCAAACTACGATATAATCTGCGTTTTTAGCCATTTCAACTGCATTGTCTGAATTGATATCTTCCAAATAATCGGTTCCTTCCACAAATTCAACGTTGGCTTCTCCCATTTGCTTTTTTATAGCGTCTAAAATGGTTAGTTTACTTGGATCATTATATTTTGTGTCTCTTCCAAGAAAAGATCGGGACCAGGCGCCATTCAATACATTGATGGAATTTGCCGAATAACCCATAACCAATACTTTTTTAGTTGATAGAAGCGGTAAAATGTTATTGTTGTTCTTCAATAGTGTAATGGCTTCACTTGCAGCTTTATAATTCGCGTCAATATGTTCCTGGCTGGCAAATTTTGTATAGCCTTTCGGATTGTTATATGGAACTTTAAATAAATTTAGTTCATATTTCAAACGCAAGATTCTGGTTACGGCATCGTTTATTCTGCTTAAGGGAATTTCACCTTTCTTTACCAAATCAACAATAATGTCAACAATATCGGCATCAAATGGATTCATAATCATATCCAAACCTGCATTTACAGCCATTTTTGTCGCTTCTCGTTTGTCTTTTGCAGAAAGATGTGCAGTGATCAAAAATTCAACATCACTAAAATCGGAAATCACCACGCCTTTAAATCCGAGTTCGCCTTTTAAAATATCGTTGATATAATAGCTATTAATATGACAAGGAATACCATTCACGGCATTAGAACTGATCATTACGCCCTTTGCGCCATTTTGTATGGCTTTTTCAAAAGGCGGCAAAAAATATTGTCTTAAACTGTTTTCCGGAATCAATGCATTTGCGCGGTCTTTACCATTTTTTCCTGCGCCATAACCTATAAAATGTTTTAAACAAACTGCGGTGCTAGTGGAATCCTGCAAACCTTTTTCTTGAGAACCTTTCAAATAAGCCAAAGCCATTTCTGAAATTAAATAAGGATCTTCACCAAAACTTTCGCCAATTCTTCCCCAAAGCGGATTTAAAGCCACGTCGGCATTCGGATTGAAATTCCAAGGCAGTGAAGCGGCTCTCGATTCATAAGAAGTTATTTCAGCGCTTATTTTGGTAAGTTCTGTATTCCAAGTGGCGGCCATCGCTATTTGATGCGGAAACATCACAGAACCATTTACATAATTGGCCCCATGAATATTGTCAATTCCATACAAAACAGGGATTCCCAAGCGGGTTTTTTGCATAGCAGAATCCTGAATTTTTTTAAGAATTTCATACCAGCCTTCTCTTTCTGCCGGATAACCCGGCGTATTGTGAATGGAGCCAACGGCATAGTCAATAATTAACTGTTTGAATTTTTCGGAATTATAAACAGCACTGTCTCGGGAATCCCAATAATCGCCAGTCAGCACTGCCGGCAAGCCAATATTTAACATTTGTCCCGCTTTTTCCTTAAGGGTCATTAAAGCCAAAATGGAATCTACTTTTATGTCAATGGAGGAAGTTTGGGATGTATTGGCTAGTTTATTTTGGCCTTTACAGCCAACATTTATTAAAAAAATAACAAGTAAAATGGATAAAAAAAGCTGTTTCATTGATGTGTTTATTTATTTTAAGAAAAATGTTTCGTATAGAATATTTTTTAGTCTGTTTTAAAATTTAAGGCTTTTACATAACCTTTATTGGGGAAATTATTTTTATAAAGACTATTTTCTAAATAGGCATTCAAGGCTTTTTGAATTTTTAAAATAGCTGGTCTGTTTTCTCTCATTTTAGCGAAAGATGACCGATCACTGTCGGCATATTTAGTAATTAAATGATAGTCTTCAGGTTCCTCAAAATTCATAATTCCTTTGGTGTTATTCATTTTTTTATACGGCCAAAAAGTCCAACTTACCTCGTGTTTGTCCAACAAAATTCTAAAATCGTTTACCCATTCATCGGTATTTTCGCCTGTTTCGCCAATATAAATCGGAACTTGATGTTTGTCTCTAAAGTCAAGATATTGCTGTATGGCTCCCTGATTTACTTCAAACCAATATTTATGAAATTCATATACCACATTATCATCAATAATTTCTTCAAAAACATCAAAATTTCCGCTCCAGTTTGAACCGTTTAGAAAAATAGTGTGTTCTTTATCCACTTTACGAATTTCTGTAACAATGCGTTTATAAAGTAAAAATAACTGATGGTTTAAATAGGGAAGTTCATCGTTAAAATAATGCGCAATTGGCTCATTTACAATATCGTAACCAATTATCAATGGTTCATTTTTATATTTCCAAGCTATTTTAACCCAAATTTCTGTCATTAAATCTTGTGAAGATTTACTTTTAAAAAGAAAAGGATATCCATAACTATCATCTATATTGTCACCAGTTTGTCCGCCCGGCGCACCATGCATATCCAATAAAACATACATTTTTTCTTGTCGGCACCAATCTATTAATCGGTCAAAATATTTAAAGCCGGCATTTCTTTCCCCCATATACAAATCGTCCGTAAACATTTTATAATGAAAAGGCAAGCGAATATGGTTGCTGCCGATACTTTTTAAATATTTTATGTCGTCATGCGTGATGTAATTATTCAAAAATCCATGCCAAAAAACCTGCAAACTGTCTGGCCCAACCAATTCATACAACATTTCATCAATTTTTCGGGGAGCATTTACCTGATTCATTTTAAACATATAACCTTCAGGAACCAGCCAGTGGCCTAAATTTGTTCCTTTTAAAATAATGGAATTGCCATTCGTGTCAACCAATTGTGTTCCTTTTGTTTTTACAAAACTTAATGTATTTACAGTTGTTTTTTCTGAGTTGTTTTCTGTGACTTTACAAGAACTGACTGCGAAAATAATGGTGATGGCGATACATATATTTTTATATTTTTTCATGCTGACTTTAATTTATTTGGGATGATGCTGTTTTTTATTAAAATTACTTTCTTTGAGGTAAACCAAAATTTTAGATACTTCTCCAGTTCTTCCAAAAATTTGTTTACTTATCTCTGAGTTCAATGAGAGTCCATCGAATTCGACAACTTTCTCTTCTGAATTTATAACTTGAATTGAATTCTTATTGGCAAGATTATAAACAACAGGAACCTGACAATAGGTAAAACAAAGTGAATTTTTTTCAAGCTTCAATTCTTTATCCTGAAGGTTTATATTGGTATAATGAACTGTTTTTCTTTCTTGAAGAAACTCTTCTTTTTTCAACAATTTAGGTTGAAATTTTAGAATACCTTTTTTTACGGAAACACCCAATTCACCCAGTCTTGCCAAAAAATCTTCTTTAACTTGGCCAGTCATTCCAGGCTGTTGTGCACCTTTTCCTGCAGGTGTGTGCGAATAAGGATCGGTTGGAAATGCACCATAAACTTCAGGCGATTTATGTACGCCAATACCTTCGGTTATTTCATGATAATGATTTTCCAATCCAGCAATAATTTCATTTTCAGCGCCTGATTCAATCGCATTTAGGCAAGTTTCCTGAACTGCCAAAGCCAGTTTTGAAACCATATGCCAATAAATGGAGCCAAGTCCTTCATAACCGAAAAAAGTGCCTGAACGTCCGGTAAATGATTTGTGGTTGAAAATATTTTCAAAGGTGGCTAAAATTAATTCCTGATCTTTTTCAACATCTCTCAGAAATTCTTTTGGCAATTCATTCAAAGCATTTTTAAGGCTGTTTGCATTGTTAAAATTTCCGTTAAAGTGGCAATTTCCTAAAACATCCTTTTCAATGATTTGTGAATTTCCATTTTTCAGCAATTGTTTTAATAAATCCGATTTTTCTATAGCTGCTGAAGGAATATTGTTTTTATCAATAAACCGTTTAAGTTGCTTGTTTGGATATAAAATATAACTGTTTTGGTCTTTTCTGTACAAGGCACTTTTTCTTAAACTGTTCAGCAAAGTCAAAGAATCTAATGGCGAAAGATGCCCGGAACTTAATACAGAAACTTGCCCTTCTAGCATTTCAGGAAGGTAACTTATAGAAATCTCTTTTTCATTTTCAATCGTCATTAAATTGTACGCGTGGTACAAATTATCTGAGCGTTTATTAGTATTTATGGTGTGATCTATCAATTTTTTCGACAACACGAAAAAATGCGACAATTCCTTTTTGCTTAATGCAGATTTATTGCTTGAAAATCCTTTTTCATAAATCGTGGTTCTGTAATGACTTCCTGCTAATCCAAGTCCGTCCAAAATACTTTTACGGTTCGCATCTGAAATTTTTCCAGATAGAATATGCTGATTTTTATCAAATGTGGCGACAATTTCATTGAAAAACACTGCCAATTCTTCTGAAATCGAAACCTTTTCAATGGAAGCATTTTTAACAATTTCTTCAAAGAAATTTAAAAATCGTTGTAAATAATACAACGTAACCATAGAAACTCCATTGCCAACCAAAGCATTATTAGCGTCGTTCCATTCGGGTCTTTGGGTGTTGAGCCAAATACCGGCTTCAGGAATAAAATTAGAGAGTTTTGCCAAAACCGTTGCCAACAATTTTTCAATTAAATTAACTTTGTAAATTTCTTGGGATTGGGATTGGGATAGGAGCAAAGCGCCATCTGCCCCCAACATTGTTTTTTGCCGATTTATTTTTTGATTCAACTCATAGTCAAAATCAATGGTGTCTTTAGGGTTTTTAAGGATTTCACCATAGCTTTTAATTTTATACGGCACGTTGGCATACACAAACAACTCCTGGTTAAAATAATCAGCCAATTTGTGAGGATAATGATTTTCGGCAAATTCCAAAAATTTCAATAAATAGATAACTTGATGGTCGCCCCAATAACCAATAAACGACCAAGGATCATCAGGCTCAATCACTTCCCAGTCGAAACCATCTTTGGTAACGCGGTACGGATTGTAACCGTCAAAAGTGGTGGCATTTAAAAACTTGTGAATCATGCTTTCAATAAATTCAGGGTAAGAGTGCGCCAGTGCTTCCCAGTTTTGGAAAATATCCCGCCAGTTTCCCTGATAATCCAAAATTTTTGAGCCGTCTATTTCGCTGTTGGTATTGATGGAAAATTTATTCCAAGGCCTGCTTGGATCGCCATGTCTTCTGCTGAATTTTAGCGGCATATATTCAAAACAAAGACGTTTAAAATTGCTGTCTTTATTTTGTTGCGCAATGTTTTTCAGATTTTTTAATGAAAATATCTCAGGAAAATTTTCCAATTCTTTTTCATTGTTTTTGAACACATTTTTGTTTGCTTTTTCAAGATATTTTGTAAAATCATCCTTGTCTATTTGATAGTTTTCATCAAAAATACCGCCACGCATAATGTTAAAAAGCGTGTTTGCATAATGCCTTGTAGTGCGAAGTTCATCATTTGTAACCTGCAACCCGTCCGAATTTCCAGTTAACTTAATCAAGTTTTTTGTGCCCAATTCAATATCTGCCAAAACTTCTTGTTTTAAATTTTTAACAGATTTTAATTTTTCTGAAATATTTACAATGGCAGCCGGACCCTGATTCACATTGGCGGAAATTATCCATGTTGTTTTTTCACTGGCTTCCAATTTAAGTTCGGAACAAACAAAATAGGCGCCTTTTTCAGCTCTTATGTCAATTTCTTGTTCAATTTTAAATCCTTTTCTAAAATTATTTAGTTGCAAAGATGAAATTAAATAAGTGGGATTTTTTAAACCAATTGACCAGGCTATGGTTGCTTTTAACGCTTCACTGGGTTCGGCTTTGTCAACAATAATAGCGCTTAAGGCATAAATTCCCAACCCAATTTCCGCTTCCAATTCATTTTTTTTGTAGGCGTCAACCAAATTGCTTTTGCTATTTTGCAAATCTGCCGATAGTCCGTAAGGCAGTATATTCTGAATTCCGTCCAAAACGGTTAACGCAATTTTTCCTGCTGCATTGTTAATAATTGTGGATTTTTTTACAAATCCGAAATTATTGCTATTATACCATTCATATTGAAACGTTATCCCCAAATCGTGATTTACTTCTTCGAAAATAATTTTATTGCCGTAATTATTTTTATAAAGGCTTCTGCTAATGGCGTAAACACCTTCATATTTGTCCGAAAATGGTTCCCATAATAAATTTTTACCATCCTTCTGTAGTTGAAATATTGTTTTACTTCCTGTAATATCAGCCGATTCGGTTATTTTATCATCAGTATAATAGGGGAAAAGCGCTATGTCGCAATCTTTTCTGCCAGCCGTTAATCCGCCATTGCTTGAAATGAACATCCAATGATTTGAATCGCTCACCATACTCATAAAGAAAGGGCGCATTTTATGGCTGTTCGAAATTTTATAGTAGCTTTCGCCATCAATATTCACAATATTTCCTTCAACTTTATTGTTATTTGCGAACAATTTCGTGTTGCCTATAAATGATTGGTTAGGGTTCATGTTTTTCGTGCTAATTTTAAATTAATAAAAAACCTCCGTTAAAATTTGAAATAAATTTAAGGAGGTTTTTTTATATTTTTTAATTTTAAGAATATATTGTTTAAGGTAAATAGGTGTTATGGGCGTTTCCGCTGAAAAAGCGGTCAGGCTTTTCGCTTCAATCTGTCATTGTGAGGATCTACGTCATCTTTTTAATTTATTCTTTCATTCCCATTCCCTCACAATGCCAGGATTTCCGCTTTAATCCTTAACGCAGGTTTATTTTATAATTTCCTATTTCCCATTTTTAACCATAAAAGGAATATTTGCTGTTGCCGCGTGTCCGTGACCATCATCGGCATAAACAAATAAACGATAGTTTCCTGCAGCCGGTGCTTTAAAGGTAAGTTCACCGTCTTTTTGGTTAACAATTTCAATTTCAACACTTTTTGGACGGGTTTCAATATCACCACCATCACTTAATTCAACACTTTCAGGCAAAATTTCCCAAGTATAATTGATTGGGTCATTTTCAGCATCCGTAATTTTTAGGGATGCGGTATATGATTTTCCGGCTTCCGCTATCACATTTTCATAAGCAGTTTTGCCATTCATCGTGTAGGAAACTATTTGAGGCGTTCTGTTTTCTGGCCATTTGGCGTTCCAAACAAAATGCATCACATCCACAGATTCTGTTTCCTTGCCATCTTCCAAATAAACACCATACCAAGTAGGCGTTCTTTCCTGTTTATTTCCCCAAAGAAAAACATAGGAGCCAATGCATTGCAATGAATCTGCTTCAATGCCACCTTTGTATCTTTTTAAATAATTAGCGGCTTTAAGTGTGCTATTTTCTTCAATTGGCGCTTCCCAAGAAGTTTTTGGAACTTCCCAATGTCCGGTTGCGCCCCATTCGGTTACAATATAAGGTCCTTCCCATCCATATTCTCTGATTAATTTCGGTAAATTTGGCAAGTCACCATACATTTGAACCGATAAAATATCTAAATCGGAACATCTTTCTTTGATTAGTGCAATTTCATTTTTAGAAATTCCCGCCAACATGGTTGTGGTTAAATGATTTGGATCTACTTCGTGAATCATTTTTGAAATGTCATTTACAGCATCCCAAACTTTCGGATTGGTATAGCGTAAATTCAATTCATTTCCAATTCCCCAAATCATTAAAGCCGGATGGTCTTTTAGGGCTAAAACTTCACCTTTAATGCGTTCCAATTGTTTTTTTACGGCAACAGTGTCGTTATAATCAAACCCATGGCGTTCTCTTTCTACTTCAATGCCCATGGTAACCATAAGTCCGTTTTTGTATGCCTCATCCAACACTTCTTTGCCAGTTTGTTTCCCGTTTTCGGTTCTCCAGGTTCTGAAAGAATTTCCGTTGTGTTTGGCAACTGAAGCAATATCACCGAATTCAAGTCCGGCACCTTTAATAAAAAATGGTTTTCCGTCAACAAAAAGTTGAAATTTCCCATCGGTATTTGTCAAAGTTACTTTTGCCGGTTTATCCTGAGGCAATTCAGTTGTTGTTTTTTGCGGCGCTTCTGCACATGCAAACAAACAGAATAAACATACGATTAGAGTAGGGATAATTTTCATTTTATAGTTATGATCTTATTAATAATTCTTCAACTTCTTCCAAAGTTTTTCCTTTTGTTTCTATAACATATTTATACACAAACAGTACAGATAAAACAGCCATGCCCGCATAAATTGCGAAAGTTACTGTTGGACCTAAATTTGTGAGTTCCCAAGGGAAAAATTGGGTTACGGTATAACTTACCAACGAGTTGAAAAATCCAACAATGGAGATGGCAATACCTTTTACGTTTGCTGGGAAAATTTCAGACAACATGGTCCACATTACCGGACCTAATGAGATGGCAAATGCCGCCACATATAACAAAATGGCTATCAATACCAAATT
>JAAFHC010000127.1 GCA_010906935.1 Gelidibacter sp. | reverse complement strand
CAAGGTGCTTGTAAAAGGTACACCAGTAATTATTTTTGGAAGTTACGATTTTGATGCACCAAAACCTTGGTTGCAGTTAATTGAAAATCCAAAAGCAATGGATATTACCGAAGACGAAATGCAAAATCAAACGGAGCCTTTTTTAAAAGAGATATTAGCCGAACAGGAAAACAGGGCAGTAAAAGCATAGAATTATTTAACGAAACTTATATTGAATTAATATGAAAAAGCCCATTAAAAATGGGCTTTTTCATTATTTTTTAAAATAGGTTTGACTGCTGAATTTGTACAAGTGAAATCATCACTTTAATCTTTTATTTCTTCAAATTTTTCAATGGGCAATTTATAGCGATTGACTTCTTGCCCAAAAGTTTAATGATCCGGGAATTGTTAACTGTTTTTTGACAAATTCAAATCTTATTTTTTGAGTGTTTAATTTTCATACTTTTAACTAATTAATCTCAAGGCTTCTCTTCTGCTCAAATTACTTAATGCGGTTTTGCTGGCAAATTCTTCGACCCATGTTGGATTTGTTTTGCTAAATTCTCTTAAAATCCAACCAATGGCTTTGTTGATAAAAAATTCTTTTGATGCTAATAAGGAATTGATGATGGAACTCAGTAAAAAAGTGTCCAAATTTTCTTGGTATTTTAGTTGAAATAGCAAGGCACACCTTTGCAGCCATATATTATTTGAGTCAATCCACTTTTTAACGTATAGATCTCTTTGCTCAGGAAACTTTTTAAAGTATTCGCCCATCAATTTGGCTGCTATAAAATCAACGGTGTCCCACCAAGATTTGTGCGTTACCATATATTCAAAAAGTTCGATGTCCTTTTTCTCTAATTGATTTGGATATTTAAAAATAAGTTCCTTCGCGAAATATTGAAAATCTCTCTGTGGTTTTTCCCAAAGCGCCATAACAAGTTCAACCAAGTCATCTTTTTGCGGCAGAAATTGTTTTATGAAAAATGGTTTTTGAATTTCACGCCTTTCAGTTGATTTTATGCCATAATATTCAAATTGATTTCGCATATATGCTTTTTGTTCAAAAGCGATGTTGGGATTTGTATTTTTCTCTAATTCAATTTCTAAGGTGTTTACAAATGCTTTCAATATTGTTTTCATCGTATTAAATAAACTGTTATATGAAAACAAATATAAAAGTTTGTAACTAATCAGTATATTAATATTTTAAAACTAATTGATTATTAGACTGTTATTTTTTTTACCGCAATGTGCGCAAATTAAAAGCAAGGGTCGCAATATTAATTATAGTTGATTTACAACATATTGCGTCCATTGCGATTTCCTTAGCGCACATTGCGGTTAAATTTAAAACTTTGTATTACAGATCATTATCATACTGATTAGTAACAAAAGTTTATCTATAAAAGTATTTGTTAAAACTGCTTATGTAATTTGTGAAGTTTTTTAATGATGCAGCAAAAAGTAAAAAAGAATGATATGGATCAACCACTTGTTTTCTGTAACAATTGTTCTGTTATAATTGCGTTAAAATTTTAAGATTAATGCCATTAATCTTATATTTGCTGAAATTACAGGCTAAAAAAAGCCCATTTACCCACATAATTTATGAAATTTAAACATATCATTTATATCCTCCTAGTTTTAGGTATTGTGGCCATGGTCATATACAGAATCATTGATAATAAACAGGAAAACAGCCAAGGAAAACAAAAAAGCGGAGGCCAGGCAACAGTTACTGTGGTTGGAATGGTATTGAAACCACAAGAATTTGCCGAAAACCTATCCCTTTCGGGCACACTGGAAGCCAACGAACAAATAGAAATACGAAGCGAGATTTCTGGAATTGTTGAAAGCATTAAATTCAAAGAGGGAAGCAAGGTATCAAAAGGACAAATTTTGTTTACTGTCAACGACCTTGAACTTCGGGCACGACTCGCAAAAGTGCAGACAGCCCAAAGACTTGCCGCCGAAAATGAACGCAGGGCAAAACTCCTTTTAGAGAAAGAAGCCATAAGTCAGGAAGAATATGATATTTCAGAAGCCGATTTTCAGTTTGCCCGAGCAGAATCACAACTTGTCGCCGCTCAATTGGCAAAGGCAACCGTGAGAGCTCCTTTTTCAGGCACTATAGGTTTGCGTTATATTTCAAAAGGTACTTACGTAACCCCAACAACGCCCATTGCGATATTGGTGAATACCGATCAATTAAAGATTACCTTCTCTATTCCTGAAAAATATTCTTCGCAAATTGCGCTTAACGACAGGATCACTTTCACAACCACAAATGCAAAAGAACAATATACAGCAACCATCTACGCCATAGAACCTGAAGTGGAATTGACCACCCGTACCTTAAAAATGCGCGCTATTGCCGACAATATGGACGGGAAATTAATTCCCGGGACATTTGCCAATGTTTTACTTCCGCTGGCAACAGTGAAGGATGCTTTATTGGTTCCTACAGAATCTCTTATCCCCATCCAAAACGGAAAAAAGATTTTTGTTTCTGAAAACGGCCTGGCAAAAGAAGTGATTGTTGAAACCGGTTCTCGAACAGAGAGTTCCGTCAATGTTTTATCGGGATTAAAATCTGGAGACACCATTCTTACCTCGGGGGTCATGATGCTTAGAAACGGCACACCCGTAAAAGTGAATCTTATACAACAGGCAGAAAATCCCGTATTATAATGAGTTTATCAACTTTAAGCATCAAGCGCCCAGTCCTAACTATTGTAATGAACCTCGCCATTGTCCTTTTTGGGGTGATAGGCTTCACTTATCTTGGCGTAAGGGAATTTCCTTCCATAGATCCAGCCATTATTTCAGTGCGTACCAACTATACTGGCGCAAACCCTGATATTATTGAATCGCAGATTACAGAACCTTTGGAAAAAGCGATTAATTCCATAGATGGCATTAGAAATATCAGTTCTTCCAGCAACGAGGGTTCTAGTAATATCAATATAGAATTCAATCTGGATAAAAATCTGGAAGAAGCCGCAAATGACGTTCGCGATAAAGTATCACAGGCAGTACGCAGCCTTCCGCAGGATATAGACGCGCCACCCGTAGTTTCTAAATCTGATGCCGATTCTGAAGCTATTATTTCCATGACCGTGCAAAGTGATGTCAAAAATGTTCTGGAGCTTTCAGATTATGCCGATAATGTGATTGCGCCGCGCCTGCAAACAATTCCAGGGGTGAGTAGCGTTCAAATCTGGGGACAACGAAAATATGCCATGCGACTATGGATTGACCCCATAAAATTGGCTTCTTACGGAGCTACAGTCAGTGACGTTAGGACAGCCTTGGCTTCTCAGAATGTTGAACTTCCAACGGGTAAATTGACGGGCGCAAATACCGAACTTGCCGTAAAAACGGTAGGGAATCTTTCTACAGTAGAAGAATTTAATAATATTATCATTCTGGCCGACGGGGACAACTTAGTGCGCTTAAGCGATATAGGAACAGCTGCCCTAGAAGCTGAAAACCTTGAAACCAAACTCAGCGATTCAGGCCAGCCTATGATCGCAATGGCTATTATTCCACAACCGGGAACCAATTATTTGGATATTGCAGATGCGTTTTATGAGCAATACGAACTACTGCAAAAAGACCTTCCCAAAGATTTCAAATTGAATGTTGTGATAGACAATACCGAATTTGTAAAAAAAGCGGTAACAGAAGTTGTAGAAACACTGGCCATATCCATCATTCTGGTAATCTTGGTTATCTACTTGTTTTTCAGAAACTGGTCCATTGCCCTGAGGCCACTTATTGACATTCCTGTTTCGCTGATAGCCACTTTTTTTATCATGTGGATGTTTGGCTACTCCATCAATGTGCTCACGCTTCTTGCCATTGTGCTTGCAACAGGGTTGGTAGTGGATGATGGAATTGTGGTAACGGAAAATATATACAAAAAAGTTGAAGAAGGAATGAACCCAATTCAGGCTGCTATTAAAGGCTCTAATGAGATCCTATTCGCCGTTATTTCCATTTCAGTAACCTTGGCGGCTGTTTTTCTTCCAGTTATTTTTCTTGAAGGTTTTGTGGGTAGACTCTTCAGGGAATTTGGGGTGGTTTTGGCCGCAGCAGTGCTTGTCTCGGCTTTTGTAGCCCTAACATTAACGCCAATGCTGAATGCCTATTTAATGAGAACGGGCAAACAGGAAAGGTCAAAATTCTACAATTTTACTGAAAAGTATTTTGTGAAAATGAACACTTCTTATGCTGAATCGCTTCGCGCTTTTATGAAAAAGAAATGGTTGAGTTTTCCAATTCTTATCGCTTGTCTTATCGTTACGGTGGTGTTTTATAAACTCTTGAAAAAGGAAACTGCGCCTTATGATGACAGGAGTTTTATAGGTTTAAGTGTTACTGCCCCTGAAGGTTCTTCTTACGATTATATGGATCGTTTTATGACAGAGATTACGGAACTCATCAATGATTCCATCCCTGAAAAGAAAGTGAGCCTCATCATTACTTCTCCAGGTTGGGGTTCTTCTTCCGTAAATAGCGGACGTGCTCGTATTGCCCTTGTGCAACCTGGTGAAAGGGAACGTTCTCAAAAGGAAATTGCGGCCGATCTTTCCAAATGGACGCGACAGTACCCGAATGCGCGGGTGAATGTGTCTGAATCTCCAACCATTGCCGTAAATCGCCGTGGGGGAATGCCAATTCAATATGTTATTCAGGCACCTAATTTTCAAAAACTTGAAGAGAAGATCCCTGAATTTATGGAGGAGGCAGGAAAGGATCCGACCTTTTCTAATACCGATGTAAACCTAAAATTTAATAAACCGGAAATCTATGTAACCATAGATCGGGAAAAAGCGCAAAGTTTGGGAGTGTCTGTTTTAGATGTGGCACAAACGCTGCAACTTGCTTTAAGTGGACAACGTTTTGGGTATTTTATGATGAATGGCAAACAATACCAAGTGATGGGTCAATTTGATAAAAAAGACCGTTCAGCCCCAATGGATCTTACCTCTATGTTCGTGAGAAATAAAGAAGGACTCCTCATACAGCTCGATAATTTGGTGACTACCGAAGAACAAAGCAGTCCGCCGCAACTCTATCACAACAACCGTTATATGAGTGCTACAGTGTCGGCTGGACTTGCGCCAGGAAAAAGTATAAGTGACGGAATAGATGCAATGGAACGCATTAGGCAAAAAGTCCTTGGCGAAAATTTCACCACAGATCTAGCTGGAGAATCTAGAGATTTTGTAGAGAGCAGTTCCAATACGATGTTCGCATTTGGACTGGCATTATTGCTTATTTTCTTAATTCTGGCCGCACAATTTGAAAGTTTTATAGATCCTTTAATCATCATCCTTACGGTTCCAATGGCGGTGGCAGGTGCGATGTTTTCCCTATGGATATTTGGGCAAACCTGGAATATTTTTAGTCAGATAGGAACGGTCATGCTTATAGGGCTGGTAACCAAAAACGGAATTTTAATCGTGGAATTTGCAAATCAACTTAGGGAACAAGGAGTGCCAAAAGGAGCCGCAATCCTTAAAGCCTCAGAAACCAGATTGCGGCCAATTCTTATGACAAGCCTTACCATTGCCTTGGGTGCCATGCCAATTGCCATTGCACTTGGCGCCGCTTCTACCAGCAGAATAGGAATGGGCGTGGTCATTATTGGCGGTACGATGTTCTCCCTTATGCTAACCTTATTTATAATTCCTGCGATTTACATGATGTGGTCCAGAGAAAAGAAACACCGTCCCGAATTTGACGAACCTCAAACCTTGTTAAAAATGGAAACCCAATTAAATGAATAATATATTTAAATTTTTAGTTTTATTTTTCTTCGCTTCAGCGGTTCATGCGCAAGAATTACTCACGGTGGAAGCAGCAGTGAAGATGGCCCTTGAGAACAATTTTCAGATAAGGATTGCATCCAATAAGCTTGAAATTGACAAAACCGGCGTGAATATTGGGAATGCAGGAATGCTTCCCACAGTTGGCGCTACACTAAACAATAATAATAGCATTCAAAACAGTTCCCAAACCCGCGCTGATGGAAATTTAATTGAACTTGACAATGCCAAGAATAACAGCCTGAATTATGGGGTGGTCATGGATTGGACCCTATTTGATGGTTTTCGCATGTTTGCGCGCTATGATCAACTGAAAGAACTCGAAAAATTGGGAGAGGCCCAATTAAAACAGGCTATTTTAACCCGAGTAAGCGATGTGATGATTGTTTATTATGATTTGGTTCAGCAACAACAACAACTGACGGCATTGGACAGTACCCTTGTCATTTCAGAACAAAGGTTAAATCTTGCCAATAACCGTTTTACCATTGGCAAATCATCCAAACTCGAAGTGCTGAATGCGAAGGTGGATTTAAATACAGATTTAACGACCATATTGCGACAAAAGGAATTGTTTGCCAATACCAAGATTCGCCTTAATGAGATTCTTGCCCGAGATACGAAGGCTTATTTTAAGGTGATGGAAGAAATAACTTTAGGGGAACCACTTTTTCTGCCTGAACTCGAATCTCTTGCCGAAAAGCAGAATCCGTTATTGCAGGCACAGATTATCAATAAAAATATAGCTAGCTTGCAACTAAAACAAATTAGGGCAGCACGTTATCCTACCATAGTTGCCAGTACAGGATATGTTTTTAGTGAATCGGAATCCAGCCTAGGTTTTACAACCAGCACCAATTCAAGAGGATTGAACTACGGATTTAGTGCCAGACTCAATATTTTTGACGGATTTACACAAAACCAAAATGAAAAAATAGCAAAGATCCAAATTGAAAATACTGATTTAGAAATTGAACTGCAGAAGCATACTTTACAATCACAACTTGGTGTAACCTACCAGACTTATTTAACCAATATCAGTTTGATTGAGCTTGAAAGAAGTAACGAGGCCATTGCAAAGGAAAACCTCGATATCACTATGGAAAAGTTTAGGATTGGGACCATTCCAACCATCGAATTCCGCACAGCCCAGCTCAATTATATCAACGCGATTGTACGTTACAGCAATGCGAAATTTCAGGCAAAACTATCCGAGATTAGCTTAAAGGAATTTGCAGGGAATCTGATGTTTTGATTTTTTGGGCAACTTTTTTAATTTTCAAATAAATGTGTTGTTGAATTATAAAACATTTGTTAGGAACAATCCAATTCTTTTTGAAGGGATACAAAGCCCTATTGTTGCATTGTGTTATTTTTATATTATTGTAAAATTCTTGAAATTAAAGTGTTACATTTGAAATACAATATATGATAATTATCATAATTTTTTTTTATTAATCTAACAATAAATAACCTAGCTATGAAAAAAAGTTTACTAATTGCAATATT
Organism: Gelidibacter sp.; assembly: GCA_010906935.1. GTDB lineage: Bacteria > Bacteroidota > Bacteroidia > Flavobacteriales > Flavobacteriaceae > Lutibacter. Next base: position 78 of record JAAFHC010000127.1, on the reverse strand, counting down.
CTTTGCAGTGCAAATTCAGTTAAAAGCTCAGGAAAATATAGTTACCCTTCACCCGTTGGTGGGAGAAACCATTGATAT
>JAAFHC010000126.1 GCA_010906935.1 Gelidibacter sp. | reverse complement strand
AAAGTATTTTTTTGTTGTCTGATTTTCTGATTAAATTGATATTCCACCAAGATTGCACCACTTTTGCACCGCCCAACTCGTACTCTATATAATCTGGATAACCAACAACATCAATACTCTCAATTTTAAATTTATCTAAAAATGCTTTACGATTTTCTTTAGACTGAGCCATAGTTGAAGTCTCTCCAACTGGAGAATCTATATTTTGAAATGTGGCATCAGGAGTAAAAAAACCATAGGCTTTTTCATTATTGCCATTTTCAAACGCCGCAAACATTAACCTTACTTTGTTAATATTTTCATGATTGTTATAAACCGTTCCGTTGGTTCTGGTGGCAAAACTTCTTCTAACCTCTGCAAAAACATTCTCATTGTCATAGGTTATCATTGTGGCAATTTTATTGTCTTTATTTACAACAAACAATCGGTGAATTGGCATATCTAATTTTACGCCTGTTCTGTTTTCAACGCCTTTTAAATTTTCCCAAGTTTGAACCCAAGTACCACTTTCTTTATATTCCAAAGCATCAGGGTAAGCACCTTCACCTCTGGTAATACTAAAATAATCAACATTGTCTTTCCAAAATTTAACCGAAGTTAAAAAATCTTTTTTGTTGGTTCCTTTGTCGTTTTTGTTGGTCCTTGTCCCGTTAAAAGCCTTAAAATCTTCAGCCAAATAGGTAGCAACTTTATCGGCATCTCCCTTAACATAGGCTTGTTGCATAGATTCTACAATGCCAATTGCAGGATGCTGGTCAAAAATAATTCCGTTTTCTTTTTTTTGCGCGTAAGTGATGACCGTGAGAACCATCATCATAAAAATTGTGATTTTTTTCATTTTAATAAATTTTTAAGTGGTTAATAGGAAACAAATGTATGTTTACCGTAAATAACTAATTGGTACTTTTCTTGTAAAAACTTGGATTTTTATTGAATAAATAAACTAAAAATGAATTGTATATGATTTTTCAGTCTAATTAAAATTAGAAATAGGTAAAATAGTAACGAAAATATGAAAATTGCTATTTTATTTGTCTCGCAAAATAGTGGCAAATCGTAAAAAAACAGTTGCAAAAAAAATTGTAATATTGTAACAAACCTATTTTTAATTTATACCGATTGAAATTCTTTAAAAAATCGATACAATTCTTACTATTCTTGGCGGCCATTTTAATGGATGCCCAAGAATTGCCGCCTGTTGAAAATTATGCGCCAGAAATTTATGGTGCTGAAAATCAGAACTGGTCCATCTCGCAATCGGCAGACAATTATATGTATGTTGCCAACAGCAGCGGATTGTTAGAATTTAATGGTTCTAAATGGAAATTATTTCCCACGCCCAACAAATCAAGTTTGCGCTCTGTAAATGTTATTGGCAATAGAATATATACAGGTTGCTACATGGAATTTGGGTATTGGGAAAAGAACGACTTTGGAAATTTGATTTATTTTTCCCTCAGCAAAAAACTAAAAGAATCTTTACTTGAAGAAGAATTTTGGAATATTGTGAAATTTGACAATTGGGTATTGTTTCAATCTTTGCATCGAATATATATTTACAACACGGCTGATGAATCCTTCAATAGCATAGATTCTAAAACCAACCTTCCGAAGGTTTTTAAAGTGGACGAGAGCATTTATTTTCAAAAAATGAATGATGGCCTTTACAAAATTGAAAACGGAAATCCGGTGTTAATTTCAAACCATCAAATTTTACAAAATAATATTTTAGTCAATATTTTTTCTGTGAATAAAAAAATACTGCTTCAAACCCAGGAAAAAGGATTTTATTTTTTTGAAGATGAAAAGCTTTCAAAATGGGATTTTCCTTCGAATGACGAAATTTCGTCGATGAGCGTATACAGCAGTTTGCAACTTGCAGATGGAAGTTTTATTTTAGGAACCATTTCAAATGGAATTTATCACATCGACAGTAAAGGAAACCTTCTTAACAATATCAATCAGAAAAATGGTTTAAACAATAACACTGTTTTATCCATATTTGAAGATCGCGACCGCAATGTTTGGCTTGGATTGGATAATGGCATCAGTGTTGTCAATTTCAATTCACCTTTTAGCATTTACAATGATATTTACGGAAAACTGGGAACAGTTTATACTTCGGTAATCTACAACAACAACCTCTATCTTGGTACCAATCAGGGATTGTTTTATAAAAGCATCAATTCTAATGAAGATTTTAAGTTTGTTAAAGGTACTAACGGCCAGGTTTGGTGTTTAAAGGTGATTGATGACACACTTTTTTGCGGACATAATATAGGTACATTTATTGTGGATGACAACAATGTGAATCTCATTTCAGACAAGATGGGAACTTGGGACATCAAATACATAAATAACAATAAAAATTTGTTGTTGCAGGGAAATTATGATGGACTTTTTGTTTTAGAAAAAGTCAATAATACCTGGAAAATAAGAAATAAAGTTGAAGGATTTGCTATTTCGAGCAGACATTTTGAGTTAATTGATAACAATCAATTGTTTGTGAGCCATGAATATAAAGGTGTATTTAAATTAAAAATAAACAATGATTTTACAAAAGTTTTGCGGTATTCCACTGAGACCAGCGTTCCAAAAGGACTGAAATCCAGTTTAATAAAATACAATGGTGACATCATTTACACTATAAAAGAAGGAATTTTTAGGTATAACGATAAAAAAGAAAAATTTATAAAAGACTCGTTAATGTCGGCCAATTTTTTAGCGGACGATACTTATTTTTCAGGGAATTTGGTTGTCGATTCCAAAACAAATACACTTTGGGGATTTACGAATAAAAACATTGTTTATTTCACCCCCGGCAAATTAAATAACATTCCCAAAACCATTAAAATTTATTTGCCTGCATCACTAAGAAGAGACATTGCCGGATTTGAAAGTATGACCAACTTAACTGGCCGCCAATACTTATTTGGAACTTCCAGAGGTTATATTATATTGAATTTAGACAAAACAAATCATGAAAAATCTTTTAAAATAGGGATTAATTCAATTGACAAAAGTATCCTAAATGCGCAAAGCACGCCTGTTTCCTTAGAAAATAACAATACTTTTGAATATAGAAACAATAATTTGGTTTTTACTTTCAGTGTCCCCGAATTTGATAAATACTCAGAGGTAAATTACCAATATCAGTTAAAAGGCATGTATGATGAATGGAGCGAATGGTCCACAAGTTCTGAAGTTTTCTTTAAAAATTTACCTGCCGGAAATTACACCTTTAATGTTAATGCCAAAATAGGCAATGTGCTTTCTTCCAATATTGCCTCTTATTCTTTCAGAATTGACAGACCTTGGATGCTTTCAACTCCTATACTATTAATCTATTTTATTTTATTTAGCGCATTGCTATTTTTAATTCATAACCTTTACAAAAATTATTACGCAAAACAAAAACAAAAGTTAATGGAAAGAAAACAGCGCGATTTTGCTTTGTCGCAATTAGAAAACGAAAAAGTGATTATGCGGTTGAAAAATGAAAAATTGCAAAGGCGAAATTTATAGCAAAACAAGAGAGTTATCCGTGTCAACCATGAACATCATCAATAAGAACGAACTCTTAAGAACCATTAAAGATGAGTTGACAATGGTTAAAGATGAAACGAATTTAAAACCTGTAATTAAAATCATTAATAAAAATATTGCCAACACCAGCGACTGGGAGTTGTTTCAGGAAGCTTTTAACAATGCCGACAGTGATTTTTTAAAGAAAGTAAAATCATTGCATACTTCCTTAAGCCCGAATGATTTACGTTTGTGCGCTTATTTGCGATTAAACCTTTCTTCCAAAGAAATTGCGCCATTATTAAACATTTCTGTGAGAAGCGTGGAAATTAAAAGATATCGTTTGCGCAAAAAAATGGACTTACCACACGAAGATAGTCTTGTTGAGTACATTTTAAAAATTTAGTTTACTGCTACAATACTAATAATTACTACAACATTACCACAACATTTAAAGAACTACAAGGTTATAGCTTGTTAAATTTTAATCTTTTTTTAACATTATTTTTACTGTTAACTAACATTTTTTTCTAATAACAGCCTCATTAGAATGAGCAACTGGACATTCTCAAAAAAAAATCACCTTCCTTAAAAACAAACTTGTATATTTTTTGTATAGGTTGGTTTTAAATTTTCATTAGGATATAAATTTATCTTTATAAAAACTTAAATTAATCATAATATATGAAATCATTAATCTTATCATTTATTCTCAGTTTTGTAGGAATTATCGCTTCCTCCCAAAACTATGAAGTAAAAGGAGTTGTAGTTGATGCAGGTGGTGCACCCTTACCAGGCGTGTCTATAGTTGTAAAAAACACAACTAAAGGAGCGTCAACAGATTTTGACGGGAACTTTACGATATCCAATGTTCAGAAGGGCGAAACATTAGTTTTCTCCTTTATTGGTTATTCAGCTAAAGAAATTGTAATCAACAACGCAAATGCACTAAAAGTAGTTCTTTCTGAGGATACTCAAAGCTTAGATGAAGTTGTTGTAGTTGGGTATGGAACTCAAAAGAAGAGTGTTGTAACTGGCGCTATTTCTAGTGTTAAAGCTGAAGAATTAGAGAATCTTCCTGTAGAAAGAGTTGAGCAAGCGCTTCAAGGACGTGTGTCTGGTGTTGTGATTGCAGCCAATTCTGGACAACCAGGTGCTGCATCAACAGTGAGAGTACGTGGTTTAACAACATTTGACACTTATGGCGGAAATAACCCTCTTTGGGTTGTTGATGGCGTAATTGTGGGTTCAGGAGGAATAGGTTATCTTAATCAATCTGATATTGAATCTATTGAAGTGTTAAAAGATGCCGCTTCATTGGCAATTTATGGCGCTCGTGCTGCTTCTGGAGCCATTTTAGTTACTACTAAAAAAGGTAAATCAGGAAAAATTATCGCTAATTATACTGGTTTTACTGGAGTTTCAGGTGCTGCTAATAAAGTGTCACTATTAAATGCCACTGAATATGGTGCATTAATGAATGAGAAATCTGTAGCTGATGGAGGTCCAGTATTATTTCCAAATTTAGCAACTTTAGGTGTTGGAACTGATTGGCAATCAATTATTTTTAATGACAGTGCACTCCGTACTTCTCATGAGGTTAGCTTAAGTTCGGGTAATGATATTTCTACTTTTTATGCTTCTTTTGGACTTAGTGAACAAGAAGGTATTGTAACTTCTGACATTTCAAAGTTTGACAGAAAAAGTATCCGATTGAATTCAAGCCATAAATTATCAAAATACTTTGCTGTTGGGCAAACATTGGGTTATGCGCATAAAAAAGAAATTGGTTTAGGAAACACAAATAGTGAATATGGCGGACCTTTAAGTTCTGCGTTAAATCTTGATCCTATTACAAAATCGGTAATTACAGATCCTGTGATTGCAAATAGCGCGCCTTACAGCACCAATGCCGTAATGAGAGATGTGAACGGAAATCCTTATGGAATTTCAAGTATCGTTGGCCAAGAAATGACAAATCCACTTGCTTATACACAAACCAGATTAGGCAACTACGGTTGGTCTGACGATTTTGTGGGAAATGCATTTCTTGAAGTAACACCTATTGAAGGTTTAAAATTTAAATCATCTCTTGGCGCTACACTTGCTTATTGGGGATATGAAAGCTTTACACCTGAATTTTATTTAAATGCAACCAATTCTACTTCGCAAAACAATATCTCAAGAGGCAGAAATAGAGGATTTGGTTGGAATTTAGAAAATACGGTTTCTTACACCAAAGAATTAAATAAACATAATTTTACAGTATTATTAGGGCAAGGAGTTTATATTGACAATATAACAAGCGGTGTTGGTGTCACTTTTTTCAACATTCCAGTTGAAAATCGTAATGATGCTTCTTTTAATTTCGATATCCCGGCAATTGATAAAACTACAAGTTCATATGAAGCAACTGAACATAAAGTGACTTCATTATTTTCGAGGTTAAATTATAACTATGATGAAAAATATTTATTTACTGGTATTATTCGTCGCGATGGTTCTTCTAGATTTGGTACAAACAATAGATACGGTATATTCCCTTCATTTTCATTAGGTTGGAATACTTATAAAGAAGATTTTTGGACACAAAACGAAATTATTGACCAACTTAAAATTAGAGGTGGCTGGGGTGTTACAGGAAATGATGCAATCCCTGATTTTGGATATTTGGCACTTGTAAACGGTGGAAGAAACTATACCATTGGTCTTGACGGTGTAACAATAGTTACCGGTTATAGCCCTAATGCACCTGACAATCCAGATTTACGTTGGGAAGAAACTGCACAATTAAATGTTGGTTTTGAAGCAAAATTGTTCAATAGTTTAAATGTAACATTTGATTATTTTATCAAAAAAACATCGGGCATTCTACAATACACTGAAATTCCAGGATATGTTGGTGCTACAGGCAGTCCTTTAGGCAATGTTGCCGATATGGAAAATTCTGGTATTGAACTTGAATTGGGATATCGTAAAGAATTTGGTGAAGTGAAATTTTCAGCAAATGGAAATATTTCATATTTAAAAAATGAAGTTACTTATTTAGGACAAGGAAAAGATTTTATTACCTCTGGAGCTGCGGGATACCAATCAATGGGAAACATTACCAGAACTCAAGTTGGTGAAGGCTATAACTCATTTTATGGTTTTGAAACCAATGGAATTTTCCAAAACGCTGCAGAAGTTAATGCTTATACCAACACTGCTGGCGGGTTAATTCAACCAAATGCAAGTCCGGGAGATTTTAAATGGGTTGATACAGATGGAGACGGAACTATTACTGATAATGACAAACAATTTTTAGGCAGCCCTATTCCAAAATATACTTTTGGATTGACATTGAATGCTGATTATAAAGGTTTTGACATTTTGGTATTTACACAAGGAGCTGCAGGAAACAAAATTTTCCAAGGATTAAGAAGATTGGATGTTCCAACAGCAAATTATCAATCTGTTGCATTAAGTAGATGGACAGGAGAAGGAACATCTAATGATTATCCTAGACTTATTACCAGTGATCCAAACGGTAACTTTGGTAAAATGTCAGATTTTTATTTAGAAGACGGTGATTATGTAAGACTTAAAACCGTTCAAATAGGCTATACATTGCCTTCTAACGCCATAAGTAAAATTGGAGCTCAAAAATTGAGACTTTATGTTACTGGTGAAAATTTAGCAACACTAACCAATTACACTGGTTACGACCCGGAAATTGGAGGAAATGTTTTAGGGATAGACAGAGGTTATTACCCTCAAGCGAGATCTTTTATGTTTGGTGTTAACTTACAATTTTAATAATAATAAATTATGAAAACAAAAAAATATAAGTACCTATTATTTGCAATTGCAATTGTAGCTACAGCAATATCTTGTTCTGATGAATATTTAGATGTGGATCCAAAAGGCGTATTCCTTTCAGGAAACTATTACGCAAATCAAGAACAAGCATTTTCAGGACTCGTGGCAGTTTATGATGTGATGAGAAAAAATTCAGGTGGTTTTGAAAACATGGTAACCATGTTTAATGCCGGCTCTGATGATTTTTACGCAGGAGGCGGAAACTCAACTGATGGAGCAGGAATACAATCTTTTTCAAATTATTCCATAAATCCAATTGACATGCCGCTAAGTTTTTGGAGCGATCATTACCAAGGAATTTATAGAGCAAATATTTTGCTTTTAAGATTGCCTGATGCTACAATGGAAGAAAGTGTTAAAACACGTTATGCAGCTGAAACTAAAGCATTGAGAGCCTATTACTACTTTAATATGGTGAGAATGTTTGGGAATATTCCATTAATATTAGAACCTATTAGTTCTTCAGAAATGTATAACGTAACTCAGGCAACCCCTGAAGCTGTTTATGAGCAAATTCAAAAAGATCTTTTAGAAGCTATTCCTTCTTTACCTGCATCATTAAACCTTGCTTCTGAAGCTGGTCGATTTACAAAAGGTGCTGCACAGGCATTGCTTGGAAAAGTTTATTTGTACCAAAATAAAAATACTTTAGCTGCTGAGCAATTGGCGAAAGTAAATGGTACGCCTGGACAAACTAGCCAATATGGTTACAAATTACTAAGTAGTTTTAAAGATCTTTGGGTAGTTGATAATAAATTTAATACCGAAGCCATTTTAGAAGTTGCACACACCAATGTTGGACTAACTGGATGGGGAAATTGGGGAAGTGGATCTGATGAAGGTAATTCAATTAATACAATGGTAGGACCAAGAAGTTATGTTAAAATTAGCAATAATGCTCCAGATTTACCTTCTGGTTGGAGTTTTAATCCAGTTTTACCTGAATTGTATGACTTGTTAAAAAATGATCCACGTTTTGGAGCAACTATTTTAGACTTGAAAACTTTAAAAGAATCTGGAGATGCAGACTATATAGGCGGCTATCAAGACACTGGATATTTTCTTAATAAATTCACCCCAACAAAAGCTGTTGAACATACAGGTGCTGGTGATGCAATATTAAATTACCGTCAAAATACCTATGTAATTCGTTTGGCAGATTCTTATTTGATGGAAGCTGAAGCGTTAGGAGGAACAGGGTCTAGAGCGCAAGCATTGCTTGATGCCGTTAGAGACAGAGCATATGGCGACACTTCACATCGTGTAACAGTTTCAATGAATGCTATTATGGCAGAACGCAGATTAGAATTAGCTGGAGAAGGCCATAGATGGTTTGATTTAGTTAGAACTGGTCAGGCTGCAACAAAATTAAGCAGCAGAGGATTTGTTGCTGGAAAACATGAAATATTGCCTATTCCTTTCAAAGAATTGGAAAATACAAAATTGGTTCAAAACCCAAATTATAATTAAAAATATAAAAACATGAAATTATTTAAATATTTTTTAAGTGCGATTTTAATCGTAACAGCTATTTGGAGTTGTACCGATGAGGATTTTGGCAGCCTTGATTTTTTATCAACTGCCACTGCTCCAACAAATGTTGATGCGTTGTTTAATGTTACACAAAACAACACAGGTACTGTGACAATTACACCAAATGCCGAAGGAGCAGTTTCTTTTGACATTTTTTTTGGTGACAATACTGCTTCACCTAGCAATGTAAAACAAGGTAAAAGCATTGTACACGTTTATAATGAAGGTACTTACACTGTTAAAATAGTGGCTATTGGCATTACAGGTTTAACAACTGAAAAGACCCATAATTTAGTGGTTTCCTTTAAAGCTCCTGAAAATTTAGTTGTTGTGATTAAAAATGATTTGGCAATTTCAAAAAAGGTTAATGTCACCGCAACTGCCGATTTTGCAATGTTGTTTGAGGTTTATTTTGGAGAAGCTGGTAATGATGTGCCTGTTTTGGCAAATAATGGCGGAACTGCTTCTTATGTATATAAAGAAGCTGGAACTTATACCATTAGAGTGGTTTCAAAAAGTGCAGCCATTCAAACTACTGAATATACGGTAAATTTTGTAGTAACTGCAATTTTACAACCATTAACTTCAGCACCTACTCCACCATTCAGACAAGATGCAAATGTAATTTCTATTTATAGTGGTGCTTATACAAATGTTCCAAATTCAAATTACAATCCAGATTGGGGCCAATCAGGTCAGGGAAGCAGTTATGCTGAATTTGATTTGAATGGTAATAAAATGCTTAATTATATTAAGCTAAGTTATCAAGGAATTGATATTGGATCAGCAATCAATGCTTCTTCAATGGAATTTCTTCATATTGATATTTGGACAGCTGATAATATGTCAATCGATATTTATCCACTTCCAAATGGCGTAATTCCATCTAATGAGAGGTTTGTTACAAAAACTTTGGTGGCAAATCAGTGGAATAGTTTTAACATTCCTCTATCTGATTTTACAAGTCAAGGTTTGCCTTTAGGTGATTTAAAACAATTTAAGTTTGTAGGTGCTCCTTGGGCTGCTGGAACTGTTTTTATTGACAACCTTTATTTTTATAAAGCCGCAGCACCATCATCTGGATTGGCAGGAACTTGGAAAATTGCTCCTGAAGCGGGTGCTTTAAAAGTTGGTCCTTCCTATGGAAATGGTGATTGGTGGACAAGTGATGCGCAAGCTGTAATCGACAGGGCTTGCTTTTTCGATGACACTTATGTTTTCGGTTCAAATGGGTCATTTAATAATGTTCTTGGAACTACCACGTGGCTTGAGGCTTGGCAAGGAACTGTAGATGCATGTGGAACTCCGGTCGCTCCTCATAACGGATCAGCTGCTGCCACTTATTTATATGATGCAACTGCAAAAACAATTACCATTAATGGAGCTGGCGCCTATTTAGGAATTCCTAAAGCAAATAATGCTGGAGAATTGCCTAATGTTGCTGTCCCAACTTCTATTACTTATAATGTGGTACTTTCTGACAATAACAATACAATGAATTTAGTTATTGAAACTGGTTCTGGCGTATTTTGGAGTTTCAAACTTGTAAGAGATATACCTCCAGTTGCAGGTAATTGGAAATTAGCTTCAGAAGCTGGAGCTCTTAAAGTTGGTCCAACTTTTGGTTCTGGAGATTGGTGGTCAATTGGCGCCGGTGACGTTGCTGCTAGAGCATGTCTTTTTGATGATGAATATGTTTTTTCTAATAATGGAGATTTTAAGAATGTGCAAGGAGGAAGTACTTGGATTGAAGGTTGGCAAGGTACTGAAGGATGTGGAACTCCAATAGCTCCTCATGATGGATCTGCAATAGCTACATATGTTTATAATAAAACTGCTGGTACAGTAACAGTTTTTGGAACAGGTGCTTATTTAGGAATTCCAAAACCATTCAACGGAGGAGAACTTTCTACTCCTGCAAATGCTCCAGGTTCCATTACTTATGATGTCGTATCTATAGATAATAATACAATGACATTATCCCTTAATTTTGGTGCAGGATTCTGGACATTCAAACTCGTTAAGTAATTAAAAAATAATAAAAAATGAAAAACTTAAAATATATAATAGGACTTTTTCTACTACTAATTTCAATTATTAGTTGCGAAAAAGAAAACTATGAGTTTGGTGAGCTTGTTACACCTACAAATATGGTGATAACA
>JAAFHC010000125.1 GCA_010906935.1 Gelidibacter sp. | reverse complement strand
GCTTCAGAATAATAACAATCCCAAAACAACCAAATGGGCTGCTTGGATAATAGCCCGATTGGGTGGATGGAAGGGGTATGACTCTCAAGGTCTGTCAGGAGTAATCGTTTTAAAGCGGGGATTAGAACGTTTGGAATTTATTATTGAAGGTATAAGATTAGAAAAAGATGTGTCCACACGGTAGCTGTCCGGCAGGCAGGCTGCATCTGTACCAATAAAAAATAAAATATAAACAGATGAAAAATAACGTGTATTTTAAAGTGCTGTTAGCGCTTCTGGTGTTAACAATACTGGCGGCATTTGTTGTAAAGCTGGATATCGGATTAAAAGCAGTTTCAGCAATCATTTTGGCACTTTTTATGATCAAATTTCTTGGCGTGGCATTTTATTTTATGGCGCTTAGAAAGGCACATGTTTTTTGGAAATCTGCTGTCCTAATTTTCGTGTCAATATTTTTGGCAATTGTTTTTATGATTGTTTAAAATTATTAAATTTTTTAATAAAATATCTCTAAAATTGACAAATGTCATTTTATTTAACGCTAATAATCATAAATTCGCCAATAGAAAATTATAAGTAAAAGAGCGCTTGTATTTTAATAGGTCAATAAACATAAAGTCATCCTCTTTGAAATAAAAATTTAGTTAGTAGTTTAAGTTCGAGCCAAAACCTTGATGGTCACATCAAAAGTTTTGGCTCTTCTTTTTTTATACCAATTGAATGTTTAATTGGTATTAGTTCAACACCGAAAATTCAAGGGATGAAGAAGTGAAAACGGTATGAGTCTGCGTTTTGAAATCTTCTTTTGTCGCTTTAAAAATATTGTCCACATAGGTTTGCGGATTCAAATCAATCAACGGAAACCAAGTACTTTGAACCTGAATTTGCAATTTATGTCCTTTTTTGAAGGTATGATTTACGTCTTGCAGCTTGATGTTTACCGCAGTTTTTTTGTTCGGAATAAATGGTTCGGGATACGTAAAGCTATTTCTGAATTTCCCACGCATTACTTCACTGCGTACCATTAAATGATAATTGCTCAGCTTTAAATGATCTTGCATATTTTTGTTGGTTTCTTCAACATCAGATGGATGCACATCAATCACTTTCACAATCCAATCGGCATCAGTTCCAGTGGTGGCCACTTGCAGTTTTGCCAAAATATCGCCTGCCAAGGTAAAATCATCTTCTAAAATATCGGTTTCAAAAACCAATACATCGCCTCTTCTGGCAGCAAAACGTTGGTCATCTGTCATATATTTTCTTGGCGTAAAAACCGTTTTTATATCTTCAGTATAAGGCACCGGTTTTTTAAGATCGCTGATGAATTTTATGCCGATTTCCTTTTCTATGGAAGTCGTTAATTTTTGGTTATCCGACAAATACATCGATACTTTTTCACTATTTGAAGGTGGCCAGGTATCATACGATTTCCATTCTTTCTTACCGGTGTCATAAACATAAGCTTCCGGCAATCCTGTGTTTTTATCGCCGTTACCTTTTAAGAAGTGATTGAAAAATTTGGTTTCAATTTGTTCTTGAAATTTTATGGATATGGAATCGCCAAAATAATAATTTCCCACGCTGTTTTCAGGATTTGAGCTAGCCCATTGTCCGTGACTCCAAGGTCCGAAAACTAAAGTATTGTAATTGTCTTTGTTGTATTTTTCAATGGTTTTGTAAGTTTCTAAAGGACCGTATAAATCTTCGGCATCAAATTCACCGCCAACAACCATCGTTGCCACATGCGATTTTATATTTTTCAAATGTTGAATAATGCCCTTACTTTGCCAAACTTCGTCGTAATTCGGGTGTTCAATTAATTCTTTCCAGAAGAAATCGTCCACTTTGTCTTTGTTTTTCGGCGCAGTTTCATCCAATTTCTCATATTGAAAATAGTGGTTCAGATTGCTTAAAGGGCCGGCATCTAAAAAAAATTGGTATTGGTCTTGTGTTTTTAAATCTGGAAAGTTATACCAAGCGGTATCACTTGGTGCATTTTTTGGAGTTCCAAACAAAGCGGTAATCTTAAAATAACTTAGTAAATAAGCACCGTTATGGTGAAAATCATCAAAAAATAAATCGCCAATTGGCGCTTGAGGTGAAGCTGCTTTTAACGCAGGATGCGCATCAATGGCAGAATAAGTTGCATAAAATCCGGGATAGGAAATCCCCCAAGTTCCCACATTTCCATTGTTATTCTCCACATTTTTCACCAGCCAATCAATAGTATCATAAGTATCGGAACTTTCATCGATGTCGTTATTGCTTTTTTTATTCGGAATGTAAGCACGCATATTGTCGTAAGTGCCTTCACTCATCCACCGTCCGCGAACATCTTGATATACTACAATATTTCCTTCTTCCATCAAAAATTTATTGGGCGCAATGCTTTTTTTCAAGGAATCTACTCCGTAAGGCTGACAGCTGTAAGGCGTGCGTTGCAATAAAATGGGATAGGTTTTGCTTTTGTCTTTTGGCGAATAAATAGCGGTAAACAATTTTACGCCATCGCGCATGGTGATGGTCGTTTCAATTTTATCGTAATTTTTTTTGACAAAATTGATTTCAATTGCTTCGGAAGTGGTTGTTTTTTTACAGCCAAATAAGGAAATGCTTAGCAATAATATGACTATTGCTTTAAAAGGATATAATTTCATGTTGAGGTCGATTGGTTTAGCGAAAACTACAAAAAAGTAATCTAATAATTGGTGTAGTGGATAAAATTAATGCGACTTTTTAGACCTTTTGTTCAAGTGGACATTTTTAATGCTTTTTATTTTTATTAATTTGTTTATCCATTCTTGAATATTATTACTTTTGAATATCAAACAACATCACAAATTAAATGAAATTCTTTTATGGCTTTAATCCAAATATTATCTCTAATTTGCGATTTGGGTTTAATTGATTTTTCAACCTTTTGATACAGGAATAATGAAAATAAAGATATCAAAAATAGCAGTACTTTTTTTATGGCTCATAATCACAAGTTGTGATAGTGACCATTATGATAATGATTTTATACCAAACCCTTCGGAAACAAATCCGTTACAAACTGTAAGTTATTTGGCACTGGGTGACAGTTATACCATTGGTCAAAGTGTTTGTGAAACGTGCAGATTTCCAGAGCAATTGAAAAAAAATCTTGAAAATTCAAATGCCAATAACACGTTTGCTTTGAAGATTATTGCACAAACTGGGTGGACAACTACCAGTTTAATTTCGGCTATAAATGCACAAATTTTGACTCCAAATTATGATTTAGTAACGCTGTTAATTGGCGTAAACAATCAATTCCAAAACAGAGCTTTTTCTATTTATGAAAAAGAATTTCCCGAATTGGTCAACAAAGCGATTGTTCTTGCCAAAGGCGATAAGTCCAACCTCATTGTAGTTTCTATTCCAGATTATGCCTATACTACTTATGGGCAGCGGTTGGGAAATCCAGATAAGATTTCAACAGAAATAGACAATTATAATGCTTTTGCGCAACAGTATTGTTTGGAGAATAAGATAGAATTTGTTTTTATTACAGACATCACGAGAGAAGGTTTACAGAATCCGTTACTTGTGGCTTCAGATGGTTTACATCCATCCGAATTGGCCTATTCTTATTTTGTTCAACGAATTTTACCAAAGGCTAAAATAGCAACGCAAAACTAAAAATACATTTTTCCTAGGTCAGAAAATATTTTAACCCTTTTTCTTCATCATTCATCAAAAATGGTATTTTAAATTTATTCCTGCATAATAATTTACGGGTTCTCCAGGATAATAATAGCGCGGTTTGGCAGTTCCAAAACTGGTTGCGTTAATAAGTAGCATAGAAGCATACTTTTCATTAAATAGATTGTTTAATCCAACAAAAAGGTCAAGCGATATTTTTTTTTCTTCTGAAGTTTTAAAACCTATCATCCCATTTACCAAATGATATTTGCTTGAAGAAATTGAATTGTCATCCCTCATAGGTATTTTACCAACATAATTAAAGTCAGCTTTTCCGTAAAAGCCTATATTGTTTTCTATACCAACCGAAGAATTTAAAGTGATATTAGGAATACCCGTTAACTTGTTTCCCGAATAATCATTGTCAAAATCTGTAAATTCTATAAATTTAAAATTGTTAACGCTCAAATTGCTGCTGTGTTTAACATTAAATTTACTGGTTTTTACCAAAAAATAATTCCCTGTCATTTCTAAGCCAGTATACCTGGTTATACCTGCATTTACGCCAACATATTCATCTTCTCCAATTCGTTTTGCCACCAATAAATCTTTAACGGTCATTTGATATAATGCAACATCATAAGTTAGTTTGTTGTTAAATAATTTGCCTCTGCTTCCAATTTCAAAATTCCATCCTTTTTCAGGTTTTATATTGGTGTTTAACGTACTGTTTGGCAATAAAGTTTCTTCCAAGGTTGGACTTGAAAATCCGTGGCTGATTGTTCCATAAACCATTGAATTTTTATCGAATTGATGCGTAACGCCAATTTTAGGTGAAAGAATGGCTTTAAAATTATATTTTCCAGAAAAGTCAATGTCATCACTGTTAAATTTATCAGTTAATGTAAAGCCGGTCTGATTTAAATTTACGCCAAAATTGACTTGGGTTTTTTCAAAAAGTTGTAAGTTTGAATCAAAAAACAGATTGAAATAACCCCTGTTTTCTTTAAAATCGCTTAATGTTTCGCCCGCCACGCTTCCTGTTCCTTCGGGGTATTCAAGATATTGATTTTCCAGGGTTTTGTATTTTTTAATATCGTTGAATAATTCTCCGCCAACAATCCATTGAAAGGATTTTCCAAATAATTGTTCATTCAATTCCAATTTGGTCCTTATGCCAAAAGCGTTTGTTTTATCTTTTAAGATACTAAATGGCCGTGCTTCATAACCATCAAAAAATGAGGAAAATATGCTTGTAAAATGTTTTACATTCGAATTATAGTTGTGTTTCCATGAAACGCCTAAAAGGGCTTTTTTATAATCTTCAAAACCTTTTGCGCGCTCCCAGTTTGAAGCAGCTGATTCCGGATTGTTTTCAAAATTATTTTCATTTATTGAACTCGGAATAAATGATTTCACATCAATATGGCTTGCAATTACAGTCAGGTTGTTTTTATCGTTTATAAAATGATTTGAGGCCAGCGTAAATGATTGTTTATCGGTTTTATTGTTGGCTCTGTAGCCATCACTTTTCGTATTGGCATAAATTAGATTGGCAGCATTTGCCTGGTTTCCCAAATTTGCCTGAAATAAGTACTTTTGTAAGCCAAAAGACCCAAAAGTGTATCCACTTTTCAGGGTGGTTTTGTCAAATAAACCTTTGTTGGGAATTAATTGGATGGTACCGCCCAATCCAGAACCATAAATGCTTGAGGAAGGTCCTTTTAAAATTTCAATTCTCCCTAATGAAGCCAATTCAATATCTTCAATAGATGATTCGCCTGATCCATTTGTTAGCGGAATGTCATCAAAGTAAACCTTAATTTTACTCGTGCCATACAAATTGCGTGAGCCTATGCCGCGTATGGTAATTCTGTTGGTTGTTTGTGTACCGCTGAACATTAAAATACCTGGAGCTTTATTGATTACAGAGGCAATATTTACGGTATTATTTGTGAAATCGGCACTTGAAATTGCGATTACAGAAGCTGGGATTTTATTTAATTTATGCTGGAAATTATGTCCAATAATTTGAACTTCATTTAAATTTTCCGTTAAAGGCTGTAAAGTTACAATATGAAAATTGAAGTTGTCAATAACCATTTTAGTGGAATAAAAACCTGATTTTTTGAAGGTGTAAATACCTGTTTTTGTGAGGGTAAACAGTCCTTTTTCATCAGAAATGGACATGGTGTCATTGTCAGAATTTAAAATGTAAACGTTTGAAATTTCGATGGAACTTTCTGCATCAATAACTTTGCCTGTAAATTTTTGTGCTGAAGTATGCACAGCCATAAAGAAGAAAAATAAATAAAGGATAGAATTTTTCATAGATTACGCAACTTCTTATTCCTTATACAACAGTAATATTTTATGCGTTGTATTGATAAATCCAGTTTTTATAAGATTAGTTTACAGGTGTAATACGCACAATTCCTTTAAATTCAACGGCCACATAAATATAGCCATCGGGCGCTTGAATGACATTTCTAACCCTGCCCAAGCCCTCCAATAACTTTTCTTCTTTTACCACTTTGTTGTTGCTAAGAACACACCTATTTAGGTACTGAAATTTTAAGGATCCCACCAAAAGATTTCCTTTCCATTCCGGATATTTATTGCTGGTTACAAAGGCCATTCCGCTTGGGGCAATGGAAGGAACCCAATAATGAATGGGATTTTCCATACCGGGCATTGAAGTTTTATCTGTTAATATGGTACCATCGTAATTAATTCCATAAGACACTTTTGGCCACCCATAATTTTTGCCGGATTTAATAATATTTATTTCATCACCTCCTTTTGGGCCATGTTCATGAACCCAAATTTCACCTGTTTCAGGATGTACAGCCATTCCTTGCGGATTTCTGTTCCCATAGGAAAAAATCGCTCTCTTTGCGTCTTTTACTTGATAAAACGGATTCGATCCAGGAATCGTTCCATCTGCGTTAATTCTATAAATTTTGCCCGCATCTCGGGTAATGTCCTGCGGATTGTCCTTGTTATTTCCTCTATCCCCAATAGAGAAAAACAAAAAACCTTCTTTGTTAAATGCGAAACGTGAACCATAGTGTGCCCCATTCTTTGTGTTTGGGGTTGCTTTGTAAAGTAATTCTAAGTTAACCAATTTGTTGTTGGCAAGTTTTGCCCTCGAAATAGCTGTGTTGCTGCCTTTATTGTCATTTTCTGTATTCGCAGCATAGGAAATATAAATCCAGCCATTTTCTGTGTATTTCGGATCCAGTTTAATATCCAATAAACCACCCTGGCCATTGTTTTCTATTTTTGGCAATCCTTCTACAATTGTTTTTTTTCCATTTTTAAAATGAATAAGCACGCCTTTTTTCTCTGTAATCAGCATAGATCCATCGGGTAAAAAAGCCATTCCCCAAGGTTGCTCCAATTCAGGAACAATGGTTTCAACTTTATATTTAAATGATTGCTCAACTGCTGTGTTCTCGGCAATTTTTTCTGCAGGCTTATTATTGCATGAATTAAAAAACACTGCAAAAACAACTAAAACGAAGGTAAAGTATTTCATTTTTTTTATGATTTAGTACTTAATTCTCAAATATATAAATAATTTAGTAATCTTTTTATGCTAAAAATTGATAATTCATTTACAATATTTTCAATAGGTAATTACTTTGGAAGATTTAAAATACTGTAAAAAAGCAAACCCCAGCCAATTACCAATAACAAACCGCCAAGTGGCGTAATGGGTCCTAAAAATCTTAGTTTTTTGTTTTTTGCTGAAGAAATAACCAAGCCATAAATGCTGAACGAAAACAAAAGTATGCCTGCCATAAAACTATACACCATATATTTTTCTGCAACGGTTTCCAAGTTGAAGTTAAAACCAACAACAAGTAAAACAATAGCGTGGTACATTTGATATTTTACGCCGGTTTCAAAACTTTTTAATTGATCTTCTGAAAGAATTTTTTTAAGCGCATGCGCTCCAAAAGCGCCAAAAACAACGG
>JAAFHC010000124.1 GCA_010906935.1 Gelidibacter sp. | reverse complement strand
ACGAAAAATATGTAAAAAGAGCCCTAGATTTAAAACATTAACTAACTATAAAAGAGCCATTTAATGCTTAACTTAATGACATTGCCCCGAAGGGAGGACAAAGCGTAAAGAAAATGTATAGTATACATTTTTAGCGATTGGGCCAGCTGGCGCGTTGGCATAAAAAAATTAAAAATTAATAATTAAGTTTTTTAAAGGGAAAAGTATAAAAAGTTAAAATGATAAGAGTTTCCTTCCCTTTGGGAAGGATTAAGGATGGGATTAAATTATTAGAATAATGGATAAAAAAAATTTCGAAACAAACGCCATCAGAAACCAAATGGAGCGTTCGCAATTTCAGGAACATTCAACACCTTTGTACTTAACTTCAAGTTTTGTGTTTGAAGATGCCGAAGAGATGCGTGCTTCTTTCAGTGAAGAAAACGACCGTAACATTTATTCTCGTTTCAGCAATCCGAACACCACGGAATTTGTGGAAAAAGTAGTTCAAATGGAAGGTGCTGAAGATGGATATGCTTTTGCCACAGGAATGGCAGCGGTGTTTTCAACCTTTGCGGCACTGTTAAATAGCGGAGATCATATTGTTTCGGCGCGTTCGGTTTTTGGTTCAACGCATACGTTATTTACAAAGTATTTTCCGAAGTGGCATATTGAAACTTCTTATTTCGACATTAATAATCCGGATGAAATAGAACCTTTAATCACCTCTTCAACCAAAATATTGTATGCCGAATCGCCTACCAATCCGGCGGTTGATATTATCGACTTGGAATTGTTGGGGAACATTGCTAAAAAACACAACTTGTTGTTGGTGATCGACAATTGTTTTGCAACGCCTTACATACAGCAACCCATAAAATTCGGTGCGGATTTGGTGATTCATTCTGCTACAAAATTAATGGATGGACAAGGTCGTGTTTTGGGCGGCGTGGTGGTTGGAAAAGCCGATTTAGTGCGCGAAATTTATTTGTTTTCAAGAAATACGGGTCCGGCTTTGTCGCCTTTCAATGCTTGGGTGTTGAGCAAAAGTTTAGAAACTTTAGCGGTTCGTGTGGAGAAACATTGTGAAAACGCGTTGAAAATTGCCGAATTTTTAGAAAATCATGAGCAAATTTCAAAAGTAAAATATCCGTTTTTGATCTCACATCCGCAATACGAGATTGCCAAAAAGCAAATGAAACTGGGTGGAAACATTATTGCTGTGGAGGTAAAAGGCGGATTGGAAGCAGGAAGAAATTTTTTAAATGCCTTAAAAATGTGCTCCTTGTCGGCCAATTTGGGAGATACCCGAACCATTGTCAACCATCCGGCATCTACCACACACAGCAAACTTTCAGAAGAAGAGCAATTATTAGCTGGAATTACGCCTGGTTTGGTTCGAATTTCGGTAGGATTGGAAAATATTTCAGACATCATTCAGGATATAAATGACGCTTTAAAGCGTTAAAATAGTGGGCTATTTTAAGCTTAATGTTAAATATTTGAATTTTATTGACCTATTAGCCTATCGAATTGGTAGAGTATTAGGAAATATGTATATTTGCTGCTTAACCAACTGTTCCAATAGGACAATAGTTATTTAATAAAATTGACCGAGTACAAATTGAAAATGAGTAAAGAATTAAAAGAAAAAACAGTGGCTATAAATCCTAAAAATGCATTTGCAGAACGTTTGTGGATTATTATTCCACTTGTTTTATTAATTGGACTGTTGGCTACATTAATTTATAACCACCATGCAGCATTTTCCTGGAATGAATTTATAGCAGGATTTAATCAGGAATTGCTCATCTTTTTTGCCATTGGAGTGCTTGCACAGATGGTAGACGGTACTTTGGGAATGGGTTATGGCGTTACTTCCACTTCCTTTTTGTTGGCTTACGGCGTTTCTCCTTTAGTGAGTAGTACAGGAGTTCACGTGGCTGAAATGTTCACAACGGGCGCATCAGCGATTTCTCATCACAAATTCGGGAACATCAACAAAAAATTAGTGAAAAATTTATTGATTCCCGGTGTTTTGGGATCTATAACAGGTGCTTATTTATTGTCGGATGTCATAGATGGAGAAATAATAAAGCCATTTATTGCGGCATACATGATTGTTTTGGCCGGTATTATTATTTATAAAGCATTAAGAAAAAATGTATTAAAAAAGAAAACCACACGGTTGGGTATTCTTGCAACTTTTGGCGGTTTTATGGATTCCATAGGCGGCGGTGGCTGGGGACCAATTGTAACTTCTACTTTACTTGGAAGAGGAAGACATCCGCGTTATACCATTGGCTCTGTGAATACAGCCGAATTTGCGGTTTCTTTTGCCAGCGGAATAACATTTATGATTTTTGGCGGAATACAAGGCTGGCAAGTTATTATGGGTTTGATTTTAGGTGGCGTAATTGCAGCGCCAATTGCAGCTTATTTGGTTAATAAAATAAGCAGGAAACCAATGATGATCGCTGTTGGTATTTTAATTATTATTTTGAGTTTACGAACATTATCCAAATTGTTATAATGAGTATAGAAACAGCACAAACTTTATTAAAAAAACCTGCAGAAAAAGGCTATGAGACCGACATAAGATCGGAAAAACCTATTCGCAGTGTTGTTAAAGCAATAAGTTGGAGAGTTGTTGGAACCATCGATACCATAGTAATTTCTTGGTTTATTACAGGAGAGCTAAGTATGGCTTTATCAATCGGCTCCATAGAGGTGATTACCAAAATGATACTTTACTATGGCCATGAACGGATTTGGAATTTAATAAAATGGAGAAAACAATGAAAAATTTAGATTTGAAAAAAGTAAATATAGCACTGAAAGATAAATCCCCTGAAGAAATTATCATTTGGGCATTGTCGTTAGCTTCTGCACCGGTGGTTACCACAAATTTTAGGCCGTATGAAGTGGCCATTCTATATGCCTGCTCCAAAATAAAAAATGATTTAAAGGTAATTTGGTGCGACACGGGTTACAATACGCCGCAAACGTATAAACATGCCAATGAATTGATTGAGAAATTGGGTTTAAATGTGCATTTATATGTGCCAAAACAAACTTCGGCGCATAGAGATGCCATTATGGGAATTCCTCAAATTGAAGATCCGTTGCATCAAATTTTTACGGAACAGGTAAAAATGGAACCATTTAACAGGGCAATGGATGAGCACAAACCCGATGTGTGGTTTACCAATTTAAGAAGTGGCCAAACTGCTTTCAGAAACAGTATTGATATTGTTTCAATTAGCAAAGACGGTGTTTTAAAGGTGAGTCCGTTTTACCATTGGTCCGATGAACAGTTAGACAACTATTTAAAATTATACCAATTACCAAACGAATTTACGTATTTCGACCCAACAAAAGTATTAGAAAACAGAGAGTGCGGCTTGCATTCATAAAACGAATAAAATGACAGAGAAATTATTAATAAACGCACTTGAAAACGAAGCAATTTATATTTTTAGAGAAGTTGCAGCGCAATTTGAAAAACCGGTTTTGCTGTTTTCAGGAGGAAAAGATTCTATAACCTTGGTTCGCTTGGCGCAAAAAGCTTTCTATCCGGCAAAAATTCCTTTTCCGTTGATGCATATCGATACCGGACATAATTTTCCTGAAACGATTGAATTCCGTGATAAACTGGTTAATGAATTGGGATTGGAATTGATTGTAAGAAATGTGCAAGATTCCATAGATCAAGGGAAAGTAAAAGAAGAATCGGGCAGATATTCAAGTCGGAATGTTTTACAAACGACCACTTTACTGGATGCGATTGAAGAATTTAAGTTTGATGCCTGTATTGGCGGCGCACGAAGAGATGAAGAAAAAGCCAGAGCGAAAGAACGTATTTTTTCTGTACGTGACGATTTTGGTCAGTGGGATGAAAAAAATCAGCGTCCGGAATTGTTCGATATGCTGAACGGACAAATTGAGCTCGGACAAAATGTACGTGTTTTTCCTATTTCAAACTGGACAGAATTGGACGTGTGGACCTATATTGAAAATGAAGATTTGGAGATTCCTTCTATTTATTTTGCGCATAAACGCGACATATTTATGAGAGACGGACTTATTTGGTCGGCTTCGGAACATGTGTATAAAGATGAAGAAGAAGAAGTAGAAGAACGCATGGTTCGTTTTAGAACTGTTGGAGATATGAGTTGTACAGCCGCAGTGGATTCTTATGCAACCACAATTCAAGAAGTGGTCGCAGAAATTAGAGACTCAAGCATTTCTGAACGCGGCGCCAGAATTGACGACAAACGTTCTGAAGCCGCGATGGAAAAAAGAAAACAACAAGGGTATTTCTAAGCCCCCCAAACCCCCCAAAGGAGGGATTGATAGAGGTTAAAAAGAATAGTTATAATTAATAAAAAATAAAAATATTCCTCCCCTTTGGGGAGGTTAGGAGGGGCTTATGGAAGTATTAAAAATAGCAACGGCAGGAAGTGTGGACGACGGTAAAAGTACCTTAATCGGAAGGTTATTGTACGACACAAAATCGTTAACCGACGATAAATTGGAAGCCATTGAAAAAAGCAGCAAGAAAAAAGGATACGATTATTTGGATTTTTCTTTGGCGACAGACGGCTTGGTGGCCGAACGGGAACAAGGAATCACCATAGATGTGGCTCACATTTATTTTTCAACAGCCACAAGAAGTTACATTATTGCCGATACGCCAGGCCACGTGGAATATACAAGAAATATGGTTACTGGCGCTTCAACATCACAGGTGGCCATTATTTTGATTGATGCAAGACATGGGGTGATTGAGCAAACTTACCGTCACTTTTTTATCAATAATTTATTGAGAATTAAAGATGTGATTGTTGCCGTAAACAAAATGGATTTGGTTAATTTTTCAGAAGAAAGATACAATGAAATTAAAGCTGATTTCGAAAAGCTGGTTGAAAAAAGTGACTATGAAGACCAACATATAACCTACATTCCCGTGAGTGCTTTAAAAGGTGACAATGTGGTGGAAAAGTCAACGGTAATGACATGGTTTAACGGAGAGACATTGTTGGATCATCTCGAGAAATTAGACACCGTAAATATTTACAACAGAGGCAAAATGCGTTTTCCGGTGCAATATGTAATTCGTCCGAAAACAGAAGAATTCCACGATTTCAGAGGTTATGCAGGAAAGGTATATGGAGGTGAAATTAACGTTGGTGATGAAGTTGTTGTCTTACCATCTGAAACTAAAACCCGAATTAAGGAAATTTTCTTTAATGGTAAAAAATACCAAAGTGCCGCACGAAGATCTTCCATTTCTATCTCTTTAGAAAACAATGTGAATGTGAGCAGGGGAGATATGATTGTAAAAGCAAACGAATTGCCAAGAATGGAAAAAACATTTACGGCCAAGGTATGTTGGATGTGTTCCAAACCCTTATTAGTAGGTTCAAAATATGTATTGCAACACGGTGTCAATAAAGTATTGGCAAAAGTAAATGAAATTCATCATAAAATTGAAACCGATTTTTCGGGGGTGGATACGCAGGTGTCAAATTTGCAAATAAACGATATCGCCTCGGTTTCATTTCAGTTGAACAAACCTATTTTTTTCGATGCATTCAAAGAACACAGAACAAACGGCGCATTTATTTTAATCGATCCGCAAACAAACAACACATCTGGGGTTGGATTTATTGAATAAAAAGCTCCTGAAGGGAGGACAGAGCGTAAAGAAAATGTAGGGTATACATTTTTAGTGAATGTGCCAGCTGGCGCAATGTCATTAAAAGTTAAAAGGTTATAAAATAATTTGGCAAAATCTTGTGAAAAATAGTTCTCCCTTTAGGGTTGGGAAAAAACTATTTTAAGTTAAAAGTACAAGTTAAAAAATGCTTTTTCTGACAATTAAAACAAAACTCCCTTTCCTTGGGAAAGGGCTGGGAATAGGATAAAAATCAAAAACATATAACAAAATTTAATCTAAACAACCTATGAACTAGGGAAACATTTTCTACTAACTAAAATCACAAAATATCATGCAAAGTTTCAGAAACGAAATCGAGAATCCGATTGTCGAGAAGGACATTATCGACCTTGAAAAAAAAATCAGCCTTTATTACGAAGGAAAAATAGATGAGGCTCGCTTTAGAAGTTTACGTTTGGCTCGAGGCGTTTATGGACAGCGTCAGTTTGGCGTCCAAATGATTCGGATTAAATTGCCTTATGGTAAAATTTCTGCGGAACAATTGCGCAGAATTTCGGCTGTTTCCGATGAGTATTCGCGTGGCAGACTGCATATTACCACAAGGCAGGACATTCAAATTCACCATGTGAGTTTAGACAGAACACCCGAACTTTGGGCCGAATTGGAAAAAGATGATATTACTTTGCGAGAAGCCTGTGGCAATACTGTTAGAAATGTAACCGCTTCAGAAACTGCAGGAATTGATGTCAATGAACCTTTTGATGTTTCTCCTTATGCCCAAGCCGCATTCGAATTCTTTTTAAGGAATCCAATTTGTCAGGAATTAGGAAGAAAATTCAAAATTTCATTTTCCGCAACTGATGAAGATACTGCCTTAAGTTTTATGCACGATTTGGGTTTTATTGCCAAAATTAAAGAGGAAGAAATCGGATTTAAAGTGATGCTTGGCGGCGGTTTGGGTTCACAGGCCCGTTTGGCCGATATATTATATGAGTTTTTGCCGGCCGATAAAATAATTCCCGTTACAGAAGCCGTTTTGCGTGTTTTCGACAGGCATGGTGAACGCGCAAAAAGAGCGAGGGCGCGATTGAAATTTTTGGTAAAAGAAATAGGCTTGGACGCTTTTGTGCAATTGGTTTCAGATGAACAAAAAGCCTTGTCCAGTGCAACTTTTAAAATAGACACTTCCAAATTTGACACTGAAATTGCAATTCCGCAGGCTGAAACTCCATCAGTTCAAATTACTGATGAAAAAGAATACAATTTATGGAAATTGACCAATGTGATTCCCCAAAAACAGAAAGGATTCTGCGCCATTGGAATTAAAGTCCACTTAGGTGATTTTTATACCGATAAAGCACGTTTGTTGGCCGATTTGGTTCAAAAATATGCCGCCAATGAAATGCGACTGACCTTACGTCAAAACATATTGATTCCTCATGTAAAAGAGGAATTGCTGCCTTTCTTTTACACAGAACTTCATAAGCTGGGTTATGCTGAATCTGGGTACAATGGAATCTCAGATATCACATCTTGTCCTGGAACCGATACTTGTAACTTGGGAATTGCGAGCAGTACAGGAATCACCAGGGAATTGGAAAAAGTATTGAAAAATGAGTTTCCGCAGTTTGCTGCCAATAAGGAAATCACCATAAAAATAAGTGGTTGTATGAATTCTTGTGGGCAACATACCATGGCACATATCGGTTTTCAGGGAATGACCATCAAGTCGGGGAAATTAGTGGCTCCTGCTTTACAAGTGCTCTTGGGTGGAGGTGTTTTAGGAAACGGTGTAGGAAGAATAGCTGACAAGGTGATTAAAATTCCGAGCAAAAAAGGGCCAGATGCTTTAAGAGCGATTTTAAATGATTTGGAATTGAATCGTGAAGAAGGAGAACCTTTTTTAGCCTATTACGACCGACAAGGTGAAAACCATTTTTACAATTTGCTGAAACCACTCGCAGACAGTTCTAATTTGCAGGAAAGTGATTTTACGGATTGGGGAGGTGAAGAACGAAGAACCGTTCGAAATGGCTGTTGGCGTTGGGGAATGTGCCGGAGTCGTAATAGATTTGGTGGCCACTTTGTTGCTGGACAGCGAAGAAAAATTAGAAAATGCCACAGAAGCTTTAAAACTAAACCAGTTTTCTGACAGTATTTATTATGCCTACACCAGTTTGGTGAATACGGCTAAAGCCTTATTATTGACCAAAGACAAAACCACCAATACACAAGCCGGAATTGTTTCGGAATTTGAAGCTTTTTTTACGGAAGAAATTGAATTGGAAAGTCCGTTTTCTGAATTTGTGTATCAAATTCAAAACAACGAACCAACCAAAGAATTTGCACAAAAATATTTGAACGATGCGCAATTATTCTATGAAAAAGCAACAGAACTTCGAACTAAAATTTTAAGCGATGAAAGCGAATAGTGCTCCAAAAGTGACTTTAGTCGGCGCTGGCCCGGGCGACCCAGATTTAATTACGGTGAAAGGCGTAAAGGCCTTAGCAGCGGCAAATGTTGTTTTATATGACGCCTTGGTTTGTAAAGAATTGTTGAATTATGCGCCGCTCGCAAAAAAAATATTTGTGGGAAAACGCAAGGGATTCCAAAGCCATTCCCAAGATGAAATCAATGAATTGATGGTAAAATATGCCTTTCAATATGGGAACGCCGTTCGCTTAAAAGGCGGAGATCCATTTGTTTTTGGGCGCGGCACGGAAGAGATAGATTATATTGAATCATTCGGCATTGAAACGGAAGTTGTTCCGGGTATTTCTTCAGCAATGGCGGTGCCGGCAAGTCAGGGAATTGCACTTACAAAAAGAGGTGTTTCAGAAAGTTTTTGGGTCATTACCGGCACAACTTCCAACAGAAAACTATCGAATGATGTCTTTTTGGCGGCACAGTCAACCGCAACCGTTGTTATTTTAATGGGAATGAGCAAACTCAACGAGATTGTGGCGATATTCAATAAATTTGAAAAAGGCGATGTGCCAACCGCAATTATCCAAAACGGAACCGCAAAAAACGAGAAAATTGGCGTTGGAACCATTGATTCAATTTTGGAAGTGGTCGAAGATAAAAAGTTATCATCTCCGGCGATTATTGTTATTGGGGAAGTGGTGAAACACAGCGCCAAATTACGCGCATTTTATGAAGAAATAATACAAAATCATCAATCTGCGTAAAATAGTACACTTTATTTAGAATCAATATAAATAAAAACACGAATTTTGCATTATTAAACGATTATTATTAAAAACTACTACTACTAAAAAAATGATTAAAACAGATATATTGATTATCGGAGCAGGTCCTGTCGGTTTATTTACCGTGTTTGAAGCAGGTTTGCTTAAGCTTAGATGTCACTTAATTGATGCGTTGCCTCATTTGGGAGGTCAATGTTCTGAGATTTATCCCAAAAAACCAATCTATGATATTCCCGCTTATCCGGAAATTTTAGCCGGAGATTTAATTGAGAATTTGAAAAAACAAATTGCTCCTTTTCAGCCGACTTACACTTTGGGAGAAAGGGCTGAAACAATTGATAAGCTTGAAGATGGTGATTTTAAAGTGACCACAAATAAAGGAACAGAGCATTATGCTGCAGCGGTTATTATTGCCGGCGGCTTAGGGTCTTTTGAGCCGCGGAAACCGCCAATTCCCAACATTTCAGCATATGAAGATTGTGGCGTTACCTATATTATTAAAGATCCGGAAATTTTCAGAAATAAAAGGGTGGTAATTTCTGGAGGTGGTGACTCTGCCTTGGATTGGACCATTTTTTTGGCGAATGTGGCAAGTGAAGTTCTTCTAGTTCATCGGAAAAATGAATTTAGAGGCGCTAAAGATTCCGTAGAAAAAGTTTCGGAACTTGCTTACAAAGGAAAAATAAAACTGATGACCGAAGCGGAAGTGAAAGAAATTCACGGGAACGGAAAAGTGGAATCTGTCACGATAAACCATTCAAAAGACGGGAATGTCGAAATTCTATGCGATTATTTTATTCCTTTATTTGGCCTATTGCCTAAATTAGGTCCTATTGCAAGTTGGGGTTTAGAGATTGAAAAGAATGCCATTAAAGTAAATAATGCGCTAGATTACAGTACAAATATTCCAGGGATTTTTGCGGTGGGTGATGTAAATACGTATCCCGGAAAGTTAAAATTAATATTATGTGGGTTTCATGAAGCTACAATTGCAGTGCAATATGCTTATAATATTATAAATCCGGGTAAAAAATATTTAATGAAATATACCACAGTCAATGGTATTACTGGTTTTAATGGGGAAACCAAAAAAGGTGAAAAAGAGGTTATAAAAAGCGTTTAAGATGTCGGATATTAAAGTAAAAATTAAAGATAGACAGGGCATTGAACATTTGTTGGATGCGCCAACTGATATGGCCATGAATATCATGGAATTGTGTAAAGCATATGACCTGCCGGTTGAAGGAACGTGTGGCGGAATGGCCATGTGCGCATCCTGTCAGTGCTATGTGCATTCAAATCATGAACTGCCGGAAATAGGTGTGGCGGAAGAAGATATGCTTGATCAGGCTTTTTTTGTGGAACAAAACAGCCGCTTAGGCTGCCAATTGTATCTTTCCATAGAAATGGACGGATTAGAAATAGAA
>JAAFHC010000123.1 GCA_010906935.1 Gelidibacter sp. | reverse complement strand
CACTAACCGTAATTTTTCCTTCAGAAGTAAATTTGACGGCATTACTTACCAAATTTAAAATAATTTGGTTTAAACGAACTGCGTCACCGCCCAACACTTCAGGAATTTCAGCATCAAAATGGGTAACCAATATTAAATTTTCCCCCTGAATTTTTGTTTCAAACAATTTTAGCATAGATTGTATAGACGACACTATTTTGAAAGGGGTTTGCTCAAAGGTCATTTTTCCTGCATCTACTTTTGCCAAATCGAGAATGTCATTGATGAGCACAATTAAAGCGTCGCCCGATACTTTAATGGCATTTAGGTATTCCATTTGATCTTTGTTAAGCGCGGTTTTTAAAACCACTTTGGTAAACCCGATAATCGCATTCAATGGTGTGCGAATTTCATGACTCATATTCGATAAAAATTGCTGTTTTGATTTTACGGCATCTTCTGCTCTTTGAGTCTCTTTCTCTGCTTTGGTTTTTGCTTCAATCAACTCATTTTCAAATCTTTTTTGTTCGGTAACATCCCTTGCAACAATTACAACGCCTGTTACATTTCCTTGGTCATCTTTATAAACAGAACCGTTGAATAATACTTCTGTTAATTTGCCTTGCTTATGTTTAATTGTAAGTAAAGAATCAGCAACAAATCCTTTTTCAAAAACTTCTTGGTAAACTTCGCGTGCTTTTTGGGGTTCAGTGAAATAGTTAAAAAAATCTGCACCAATTAATTTTTGACGTGATAACCCAATTACTTTTGCTGAAGCATTATTCATGTCGGTGATTTTTCCTTCAACGCTAATGGCAAATAATGGGTCATGGCTTGCTTCAATTAAACTGTGAGAATATTTGAAAAGCATTTTTTGGGCTACAACTTCTTGATAAAGTGCTTTCAGTTGTTCCTTTTGAGCCAATAATTCTTGGTTTTTTAAATATAAATCTACAAAAACAGCTACTTTCGCTTTTAATATTTCAGGAATTAGCGGTTTAATCATATAATCTACCGCGCCAGTTTGATATCCCTTGAAAATATGGCTGGAATTATCCATACTTGCCGTTAAAAAAATAATGGGAACGTGTTTTAGTGTTTCTACTTCCCTAATTAATTCTACGGTTTCAAAACCATCCATTTCCGGCATTTGAACATCAATCAATATGAGTGCGAAATCTTGTTGGTGCAATAGAATTTTTAAAGCTTCATTGCCTGAGTTTGCTTTTACGCATAAATAATTTTTGTTGGAAAGAATGATTTCCAAGGCAAATAAATTTTGCGGCAGATCATCAACCAATAAAATTTTAACAGGATAATTTACTTTCGTTTTCATTAAAATGATGCTGTTCTTATATTCATTTTTTTAACTTTTTATTTGCTTAACCAAACGCGCATCAAAGATAGTAAACGTTCCACATCTATAGGCTTGGTGATGTAATCATTTGCGCCGGCATCAATACATTTTTGTTTGTCGTCTTTCATGGCTTTTGCGGTGAGCGCAATTACAGGTAAATTTCTGAACTTCAATTGAGTTCGAATAAGTCTCATGGCTTCGTAACCGTCCATTTCTGGCATCATAATATCCATCAAAACCATATCAATATCGGGATGTTTATCCAACATCTCCAATGCTTTTATGCCGTTTTCCGCTTTTAGAACTTCCATATCCCATATCGCGTTCTTGTAATATTTTGGATAATGCAAATACATTTCGCATATCATCATCAACCAACAATATTTTTTTCGAATGAAAAATGGCTTCTTTATTGTGCAGATTGTTTATAATCGTTTGTTTAGATTTCGGCATATTGCTTACTGTTCTATGAAGGAAAAGTGCCGTTTCATCGAGCAACCGTTCTTCCGATTTAATGCCTTTAATAATAATGCTTTCCGAATATTTTTGAAGCATTTCATTCTCTTCTTTGGTCAATTCCTTACCAGTATAAACAATAATAGGAGGGATGCGATTCGGTTTAATTTCTTCCAGTTTATGAATCAGGTCAAAACCGCTGATGTCTGGCAAACCAATATCAAGAATAATACAATCAATTTGATTTTGCTGATACATTTCTACGGCTTCTTTTCCGGAAGCTGCTTCAAAACAATTCACATCGCCATTGCCAATAAGTATGCACATGGCCTTTCTTGCATTTTCACTGTCTTCAATAATAAGCAGGTTTTTTATCTTTCTGTTCACAAAATTTTCAATTCTTCTGAATGTTTCTTCCAGGTCTTTTTTCTCAACAGGTTTCATCAAATACTCAATGGCGCCTTCTTTAAAGGGATCTAAGGTGCGTTTTTCTGCTGAAATAATATGCACCGGAATATGTCTTACAACCGGATTTGCTTTTAATTCGAGCAAAACGCTATGGCCATTGATGCCCGGTAAAGCCATATCTAAAATAATCGCTTGCGGTTTGTATTCTGCAGCCAGCAATAAACCATCTTCTCCGGTTGCTGCAGATAAACATTTGAACCCTTTTAAATGGGCTTGTTTTAAAAGTATGGAAGCAAAATTAAGGTCGTCTTCAATAATAAGTACCGTTTTGTCTTCGCTGGTTATGGTAGCTCTGTCGTCATCTGCGTGAGGATAATTTAGAAAAGTGACATTATCTAACCTACGGGGTTTAAATGAAGCAATTTCTTTTGGCAAGCTAATTTCGCTTTGTTCCTGTTGTGCTATTTCTAAAGGAATAATGAGCGAGAAGGTTGAGCCTTCGTTTAATTTACTGCTTACTTTAATTTCTGCGCCCAATAATTTTGCGAGTTCCCGTGAAATGGAAAGTCCTAAACCGGTACCACCGTATTTTCTTGATGTTCCGCCTTCAGCTTGTTGAAAAGCCTCAAATATGGCCATTTGTTTGTCTTCCTTTATGCCAATACCGGAATCGGATACCGCAATAATTAACGAATTTTCGGTATAAGGGTCAATATTTAAACGGACACTTCCTTTTTCGGTAAATTTGATGGCGTTTGATAACAGATTTTTCAAAATCTGATTCAAACGTTGTGGATCTGTACGGATGAATTCAGGTAATTTGTCGCTCATTTTGCTAATTAACTTCAAATCTTTTTGTTCCGCATGATGTTTAAAATCCCGAATAAGATTGTTGGCCAACTTTTTCAGCGAGACTTTTTCAACATTGACAACCATTTTTCCAGCTTCAATTTTGGAAAGATCCAAAACTTCATTGATCAATACCAATAAATCGTGACCGCTTTTATAAATAATTTCGGCACTTTCAACTTGAATTTCATCCAGATTTTTCTTTCTGTTTTCAGATAAATCTTTGGAAAGGATAAGCAAACTGTTAAGTGGCGTTCTTAATTCATGCGACATGTTTGCCAGGAATTCCGATTTATACTTACTGCTTATTTCCAGTTGTTTTGTTTTTTGTTCAATATTGTTTTTGGCTGCTTCAACTTCATTATTTTTTATTTCCAATGATTGGGTTTGCTCTTCCAGTTCTTCATTGGTTATTTGCAATTCTTCTTGCTGTTGTTTCAAATTTTGGGTTTGTTCTTCCAACTCTTCATTCAATTGTCTAAGTTCTTCCTGTTGTGATTGAAGCTCTTCGGTTTGAATTTGCGATTTATGGAGTAATTCCTGAATTTTTTTTCTTGAAATGGCCGAATTAACGCTCACAGCAATACTGTCCATGGAAATCTTGATGAATTCTTTTTCTGTTTCGTTAAATTCAGTTAAACAGCCAATTTCTATAACACCCAACGTTTTTCCTTCAAACAAAAAAGGCGTAATGAGTAAATGTTTTGGTTTGGCATTAAATATGGATGAGGTAATGCGAATGTGTTCTTCCGTGATATCTGATAAAGAAATTTGTTTTTGTTCGTGTGCCACCTGACCAATTAATCCTTCATTCAGTTTAAATTTTAAAGGTGTGTCTTCAGAAGCAGAAAAAGCATATTGTCCGGTAAGTTCCAGTATATTTTTCTGATCATTTAACTGATAAACAGCGCCAACTATGGCTTTAAGGTAAGTGCAAAGAAAACTTATGGTATTGTTGGCCAATTCTTCAATGCTTTGGTCTCCTTTTAATTTTTCGTTAAGTTGATTTTGACCATTGGTAAACCAATTGTGTTTTTTATTAGCCTCAGTTGTTTCCCTTAACGAACCGGTCATTTTATTCAAGGAATTGGCTATAGAATCATTGGTTGAACGCGGTGTTAAATCAACCGTATAATCTCCTGAAGCTATTTTATTGGCATTTTCTGTGATTTCCCTAAAACTTTCATTTACGCTTACCAATGAATTAAACATTGGTTTTAATTCATCGTTTGTAGGGTCAACCAATGTTTCATAAGCAAATTCACGACTGGCAATTTTTTCTGCTTTTTGGGCTATTTTTGAAATTCTATTGGTAACGCTCTTTACGATTGAATAGGAAATGATTATAGCAACTAAAATACTTAAAACAATAAATGCAATTATTAATCTTAAGGCCGTTTCATAACTTGCACTATTTTCTTGTTTGGCTGCTTCCATGCTTTTTTGATTCTTAACAATAAGCATTTCTAATTGTTTGATTGCGCTATTTCTCAATTCGAATCCTTTACCGCCAGAAATGTTAAAGGCTTCTTCCATTTCATTTTTCATCGCTAATGCAACTATGGTATCGAGGCTGGGCTTATAATTGTGCCATTCTTTTTCAAATTCTTTAAGAATTATTTTTCCTTCGTCATCAAGCAATTTTTCTAAATCAACCATTTTTTCATCAACAGTTTCCAATGCTTTGTTAAGAAGTAACCTGAAATCATTTTTTTTAATAGGATCATTTTCCAATATGATATTTTTTTCCTGACGTGCTGCTTCAAGCACGGCAATCTTTAATTCATTGGAGCGGTTTATTTTTTCGGAATAAACGTCGACAAGACTTATTAATCGTTGGTTGGATTCATACAATTTATAGGTCATTAAAAATGAGATGGTGAGTAACAAAACTAAAATGACAATATAGCTGCCAATTAATTTATTTTTTATGGTTAAGTTCATAAAGGTTAATTTTTTTGTTGATCAATTTTTATCAATAACGCAATAATTTCGGCCAAGGGCAAAATGTAATCGGCTTTAATAGCCGCCATTGCTGATGCCGGCATATAGGATGATTCTGCTGTTTCTGGATCTTGAATAATAGCCAAGCCGCCAAATTCTTTTATGTGTTTTATTCCTTCTGTTCCGTCTTGATTGGCACCAGTGAGCACAATGCCAATTAATTTTTCTTTATAGGTTTCAGCGGCTGTTTCAAACAATACATCAATGGAAGGTCGTGCAAAATTTACGCGTTCATCAATGGTGAGCGAAAAGGTTTTATTTTTTTCTATCAGCAAATGATAATTTGGCGGCGCTATGTAAATATTTCCCGGCATAATTTTTTCCTTTTCATCGGCTTCTTTTATATTAAGATTGCTGTTATCATTCAAAAATTTTATCCAAAATCCGTTTGAATTTGCATTAATATGTTGCACAATCACAATTGGAATACCAAAATCTTTAGGCAATATGGAAAACATCATTTTCATTGCGCTCATTCCACCTGAAGAAAGTCCTATTACAATTGCTTCAAATTTCATGGTTGTTTAATATTTCTTTTTAAATATACGTTGATTTTTATCCAACACGCTATATTTTTCTTCCAATGTTGAAAAATGTAAACTTTCTTTTGAACCTAAACACAAAACTCCGCCACCAATTAAACTGTTGTAAAAAAGCTTTTGTACTTTGTTTTGTAAATCGTGATCAAAATAAATGAGGACATTTCTGCATAATATCAGGTTTACTTCGGCAAATACGCTATCGGTGACTAAATTATGATTTGCCCAAACAATATTTTTCTTCAACGATTGATTCATAATAACATGGTCGTAACTTGAGGTATAATAGCTGGAAAAAGATTTTTTCCCTTCCATAAGCTGATAATTAAGGGTGTATTCTTTAATCACTTTATTTGAAAAAATACCTTCTTTAGCCCTGTTTAAAGCCAGTTGGTTAAAATCGGTTGCGTAAATGGTTGTTCTGTCGTACAAGCCTTCTTCCTGCAACAATATGGCCATTGAATAAGCTTCTTCTCCTGTGGCACAGCCGGCATGCCAAATTTTTATAAAAGGATAGGTTTTTAAAATGGGAATCACATTTTTGCGCAATGATTTATAAAATTCGGGATCCCGGAACATTTCGGTAACCGTTATTGATAAATCCTGCAAAAGTTGATAAGCAAATTCTTTATCTTCCAACACTTTAGATTGAATTTGAGAAATATCATTTATTCCGGAAAGCGCCATTCTGTTTCTAACCCTTCTGCCAATGTGGGCTTGGGAATACTGCCTGAAATCGTAACCGTATTTCTGATAAACTGCTTCTAACAATAATGAAATTTCCATGTAATGATAGGTTCTTTAAATCGCCATTTTTTATTTTTTTTATGAAACTTTTTTGATGAAAGTCTCGCTGTTGTTGTTAATAGGCAACTGAATTGCAATATAACAACAATAGGTATTATTTGAAGATAAAGTGTTACATTACTTTTGATAAAAGTTACATAATTCACAGATTTCTGTCAAAAATTAGGTTTATTTTTAATAAATAGGAAGAAATTATTTTATTGCTGACTTTCAAACTTTTAACTTGTTTAAATAGTTGTTGGCTTGGAAAGTGCAAAAAAGTAAATTATGATGAATAAAGTTGCCGTTGCTGAGGTTAAAAAAGCAGCTGTTGCCCCAAAGTTGAACCAAATAAGTCCGGTGAGTGAACTTGCCAGCATGGTACAAATACTTTGCAAACCTGAAAAGGTTCCTATGGCCGTAGCCGTATCTTTCTTGTCGGTTATGTTTGATATCCAAGCTTTTGAAATCCCTTCCGTTGCAGAAGCATAAATGCCATAAAGAAAAAACAGTGCAAAAAAGAAGTACAAGTTTGTATTTACCGCCATCCCAAAATATACGATTGCAAATAGGGCAAGACCAATCATAAAAATTGTTTTCAGTCCAATTTTATCGGCTAGCATACCAATAGGAAAGGCAAACAACGCATAAATGAGGTTGTAAAAAATATAAATTCCGATTACCAAAGTATCATCGATTCCGGCTTCCTTTGCTTTAAGAATCAGGAAAACGTCGGAACTGTTGAACAACGTAAACAAAAGAAGTCCAATGACCAATTTTCGGTATGCTGGCGGACTCACTTTCCAATATTTCAAAAATGAAAAAAACGGGGTGGAAACTTTTATTTTTTCTTTAATAACCCTTTTGTCTTTTAAATATAAAGAAGCTAAAACAGCAAAAAGTCCTGGAATAAAGGCAATGTAAAACAAGGTTATATAATCTTCCGGATAGAAATACAAATATAGCAACGCCAATGCCGGACCTAAAACGGCGCCAAAAGTGTCCATAGAACGGTGAAAGCCAAAAACTTTTCCTTTTGTTGCTGGTGTTGCTTCATCTGAAAGAATGGCATCTCTTGCGCCAGTTCTTATTCCTTTTCCAAAACGGTCAATGGTTCGTGCAAAAAATATCCAAAGCGGAAAAATAAAAACGGCCATCATCGGTTTAGAAATAGCACTAAATGCATAACCAATTTGCACAAAAGGAACGCGTTTTCTTGAATTGTCGGAAAGTTTGCCAAAATAACCTTTGCTCAATCCTGCCGTGGCTTCTGCAACACCTTCAAGGATTCCAATAAGCACAATGGAAAAACCAATTGTTTTTAAATAAATAGGCATAATCGGATACAGCATTTCACTAGCTGTGTCTGTAAGCAAACTTACCACCGATAAAATCCAGACAGTTTTTGTGATGTATTTCAAAATTAGGATTTGTTTGTTATTGGGTTTATTGGCTGTTATTTTTCAAAAGTAGCAATTAATATTAACGATGCAATAACGTATCTAATAGAATTGCAAATTATAAGATTCAATAAAAATGATGCAATTTTAAATCACTAAATTATTGGAAATGACCGATTTTAATCAATTTAGCTATTTTTTTCGCTTAAAATTTCATTCGAAAAAAAGTTAATCACAACAAATGGTTTGCAGAGAAGAGGAAAAAATCTCGGCAATTGGTATCAAATACAAAAAACAGAAACCAAATTTTTGACATAAATCTTTTTACGGCAAATTTTTGGTTTCCGATAATTTCTTTTAAAAGTGAAGAAAATCAGCTTATTTTGACCTAAGGCATTGTAATGAAATAAACTATATATTTTGACTTGGTCTTTTACCCTTTTTCTGCGTTGCAAAAACTTTAAATAGCTAAGGCTATTTAAAGTTTTTACGCCTTGAAAAAGAACAAAATTACTGCGTCAATTCTGTACACTTTATTTCATTACAAAGCCTAAATACCTCTAAATGATGTGCCAAGCGCAAGCAAAACAAATCCTCCAAGAAGCAATTCGTAGTTGTACTGGGTTACATATTGGATAGCGGTGAAATGACCTATTATTCCCAGAATTCCAATGACCAATGCAATAATCCAAATCAGTTTTTTAGGTGTTGATGGTTTCATATTATTTAAGTTTGATTAAAATAATTAAAGATAGTTTTTTTTATCAAACCATGCACTTGTTCATGTGTGAATAAAGTAACTTTTTTATATAATTATGTAATACTCCAATCAAAAGGAAAGATCACATTTGCTATATAAAATCTATATATGAAAAAATCACTCATTTTATTAAGTATGATTGTTATGGTTTTAATATTTTCTTGCAAGCGCAATGAAAATGTTGAAAAGAAAAATGAAAATGTTAAAACGAAAAAAGCGCCAATAAAAAGACAAGAACCGAAATCTGTTACTTATCAAATAGAAAATGCCAAAGAATGGTTGTCATTAAATATTAAGGATTCCAAGAAACTGCGGATTGCCATTGCGGTTAACAGAACCGACAAGGAAAATTTTGCGCAAATGGATTCTGTTATTATGCCAGTTGATATGACTGGCGATATGGAATATTATCTTCCTTTTCCGTTGACTGTTCCTTACCTGAAAGATATTGATAAGATTATTTATTTCTCTTACCCAACGCAAACATTTGCCACTTATGAAAATGGAGAATTGATTTATACCGGTCCAACAAATATGGGCAGAAAGAAAGATCCAACGCCAACCGGACTTTTTTATGCCAACTGGAAAGCGGAAGAAAGTGTTAGTACTTTTAATGATGAGTGGGATTTACGATGGAATTTTAATGTAGAAAATTTGTTGGGCGTTGCCTGGCACCAGTATAGTTTGCCTGGTTATCCTGCTTCACATTCTTGTATGCGACTTCAGGAAAAAGATGCCCGTTATCTTTATGATTGGGCAGATCAATGGGTTTTGACAGGTAAAGACAAGGTGCTTGTAAAAGGTACACCAGTAATTATTTTTGGAAGTTACGATTTTGATGCACCAAAACCTTGGTTGCAGTTAATTGAAAATCCAAAA
>JAAFHC010000122.1 GCA_010906935.1 Gelidibacter sp. | reverse complement strand
CATAAACATAGCTGCCATCTTCAATTCTATTTGCAAACGGAAACAAAATAGCAGAGGCATAGGTATTATCGTAGGTTAACGGGTGCAAATCTTTAATAATATGTTGATTTAAAAGTATTAACTCTTGTAAACTGCCGCCTAAATTCAAATGTATTTTGGCAAAAGAAACCTTATTTGAATCTTCAATTTCTATAAAATTGATGTTGTTTTTTAAATCTATGGTTTGTTTTATCTGATACAATGTTTTCTATTTTATATTGATTAATTTTTCACTACTTAAATAATGCTCAAATATAAAAACATAAACTGACTTTCATAAGTGTAAATAGAACAACCTTGGAATAAATAAATTTGGCTAAAGAATTAAAATTTTTTTCAACTTCTCAAAAAAAAACATAATTTCATCATTTTACAGGTTCTTCAATGATATAAATGCAATTGTGTGTTACAGGAATGCGAAATTTCAGGCAAAACTATCTGAGATTAGCTTAAAGGAATTTGCGGGAAATATAATATAAAAAATTCATTTTAATAACTTGTATCATCCAGCGTTACTTTTCCATGAAAAGTTTTGTATAAGAAAAAGAAATATGCCGCTAACAAGGGTGCCCCAATAAGAACAATGGTTAACATAATTCCCAATGATTTTTGTGAAGAAGCTGCATTATAAATAGTAATGCTATATGCTGAATCAATGGTAGAAATTAATAAGGTTGGATATAATTGAAAAGCAACCAGCATCAACAAAAAAGCCATGGTTAAGGAAGAAAATACCAATGCTTGAAAATATTTCTTTTTTGACACCAAACGAGGAACATTGGCCACCGCTAAGAAGGATAAAATTGGAAGCGTGAAAAACAAAGGATTTTCTTTGAAATTATCGGTTACCCCAGGAATAAATAGGAGCGTATATAAAGTTGTTATTGTAAAACTGACGATAAAAAACAGCATTCCTTTTTTTAATAAGAATGTCAATCGCGTGTGTAATTTACCTTCTGTTTTTAATAATAGAAAAATAGCACCCTGTGTCATAAAAATTGATAGTGTTGTGAATCCGACCATAAGGGCATACGGACTTAAAAACGAAAAGAAAATTCCACCTTTATAACTATAATTTGGACCTATTTCAAAACCTTGCAATACGTTTCCCAATACAACGCCCAATAAAAAAGAAATTGAAATATTAGATACGGAGTAAATAATATCCCAAGTTTTTCTCCACCACAGCATTTTTTCGGCACTTCTAAATTTTATGGATGCTGAGCGTAAAACCAAGAACATCAAAAATAGCATAAACGGAATATACATTGCCGACAGCAGGGTAGCATACATCACAGGAAAACCGGCAAATAAAGCGCCTCCTCCAATAATTAACCACACTTGGTTGGCATCCCAAAGTGGGCCAATCGCATTGATGGCAATTCTTCTGCTTTGGTCTTTCCTAAAAAACAAATGCCAGGCGCCTGCGCCATAATCAAACCCTTCTAAAATAGCATAACCTGAGAATAACAAACCAACTACTAAATACCAAAGTGTGGGATAATCTATGCCTAAAAATGTTTCCATACTGCTGTAAATTAAATAGTTTCTAATTGATTTTGAGATTTGTCATCATAAGGGCCGTGTTTAATTTTTTTATTTAAGGAATATAAAAATAAAACAAATAGCAGTGCATATACCACTAAAAATAAAATCAATGAAAACAATATTTGATTCGCCGAAACCTCTTGCGAAAAACCTTCACTGGTTCTTAAATGACCATAAACTATCCAAGGCTGTCTTCCCATTTCGGCTGTAAACCAGCCTACCTGATTGGCAATTTGAGGCAATAAAACGGAGAAGGAAAAAATCCACATCAGCCATTTGGTCTCAAATAATTTTCCCCTCCACCATAAAAAACAAGCATAAAAAGAAATCGCTATTAAAAACATTCCAATAGAAACCATGATGTGATAAAATTGAAAAACTGCATTTACCTGACCGGGCCGATCTTCTTTTGGAAAAGCATTTAAACCAGTAATTGGCGCTTTAAAATCTTGATGTACCAAAAATGACAATCCGCCAGGAACACCAAAACCGGTAACTTCTTGCTTTTCATTGTCCACCCAACCAAACAAATATAAATCGGCTGGTGCAGATTTTTCATAATGACCTTCCATAGCCGCTAATTTAGCTGGTTGATTTACCGCAACGCCATCAGCAGAACTATGGCCAGAAATTAATTGGGTAAAAGAAACTACGGTTGCAACTACCAATGCTATTTTGAAAGCTATTTTAGATATTTCAACGAATTTTCCTTTTCGGATATAATAGGCATGAACACTTAAAACCATGAACGCCCCTGCCAAAAAAGCACCTTGCCAAACATGAATAATTCTATCCACACTTGAAGGGTTAAAAACCATTGCCCAAAAATCGGTTACTTCTGCTCTTGCATAAAAACCTTCTCCAACAATGTGATAACCTGCCGGGGTTTGTTGCCAACTATTAGCGACTACAATCCAAACTGCTGAAAACATGGAACCTAAAAAAACACCAATTGTAGAAATAAAATGAACTTTAGGGGAAACCCGATTCCAACCAAAAATTAATATTCCTAAAAAAGTACTTTCTAATCCGAAAGCAAATAAACCTTCCGCTGCCAAAGCACTTCCAAAAATATCTCCTACATATCTGGAATAAACGGCCCAATTGGTACCAAATTCAAACTCCATGATAATTCCTGTGGCAACACCTATTCCAAATATGATGGCAAAAATTTTCAACCAAAACTTTGTTAGAACTTCATATTCTTTTTTTCCGGTTTTTAGATACAAGCCTTCCATGATAACCATAATTAATCCAATTCCAATGCTTAAAGGAGGATAGATATAATGAAAGGCAATTGTGAAAGCAAACTGAATTCGGGCTAATATTTCAACATCCATAAGAGTAAGATTATAATAACCAAATTTAACGCTTTAATTATTCTTTAAAGGAATTTAATTTATTTAATTCGTCAGGTTGTTTTAGAATGGCCGCCAACTGGTTTATTAATAATGATTTTAAAAATTCAACAAAAATTAGTGCAAAACAGTCAGTTATTATAGTTATTTTTAATTAATCTCAAATTTTAGAACTTAAAATTTTTGATAATGGCTATTTTATCAAATTTGATGAAGAATTTAGTCGGATTTTATGCAATTATAATGAGAGTTAATTTGAGAAGAAAGGAAAACTAAATCTTTGTTCTTATTAAATTTGACTAACTAGCTGATAGATTAAACCAATTGTTAAATAATAATATATATATATATTGGAAGTCAACAACAAAAGGTTAAATATTTTTTTCAATAGGTATTGGATTTTTTATAAAAAATCAATTCAATATAAAGCAACAATATTCTTATAATTCTAAAAAATATTGATATATTAAAGAAATGCTAAAGCAAATATAAATAAAATATGCTATTAGTTATTTAACCATTTTTTAAATTCGGCAGCTTTGTTTTTACTTATTATAATAGAATTATGATGTTTTGTATTAATTTTTAATTGATTGTTTCCATACCTTAAAATTTCATCAATCCCGTTTACAGAAAGAATATACTGTCTGTTAGC
Organism: Gelidibacter sp.; assembly: GCA_010906935.1. Classification (GTDB taxonomy): domain Bacteria; phylum Bacteroidota; class Bacteroidia; order Flavobacteriales; family Flavobacteriaceae; genus Lutibacter. Next base: position 4,455 of record JAAFHC010000122.1, on the reverse strand, counting down.
TCTAAAAAAAATGGAACGATCTAAACCATTGTAAAGATCGTCCAAACTTGAATTATGAGTATATTTTTCACCTTCTAAAGATATAATTGTGGTTATGGAGTTTTCCGTATTTATATAAGCTATTTGTTCAACCTTTAGTGAATTTAATTTATTTTTAGAGTAGGTTAACAGCCGGTTTTTAATTTTTTGCGCGTCTTCATTTTCAGTATTAATCTCATTCTCATTGTCAATTTTGGCATTAATTTTATTTTTATAATTGGTTAAATTCAAATTTAATTTTGAAAGTGCTAAAACTTCTCCTGTAAGTTGTTGATTTTTTGATTCTAATTCTTTTTCAAAATAATCACTCAAATATCTTATGACAATTACAGAGAGTAATATAATGGATAATCCTGTTAATAAGTATACTAATAAAAAGGTTATTCTTAACTTTTTAATTTGTTTGTCAATTTTACCAATGTTGGCATGTGCTGCTATAATCCAATCAGAATTTTTAACGGGATATAAGTAAATTATTTCAGAATTTCTGTCAGAGTTGAAGTCTCTTATACCACCTTGTTCTTTTTTGTGTTTCAATAATTGATAAAAATCTTCGGAATTTATGCCTTCATCAAGTGGTCTGACAAATGATTCGTTCGGACTAATTTGATTGCCAATTTTTTGTGGATCGGGATGGCATATTTCAACACCCGACCAATCAAACATGCAAATAAATCCCGATTCAATATTTGTGCCTTCAATACTTCTTTGGATATTGTTAATTATGGTATCTCTATCAACACCATTTGTGATTTGATAGGATATTAAATTTGAAAATTCTCTTGCCTCCCTTTGGCTTGATTCAATTTGAATTTCTAATAATTGATTGGTACTCTCTTTTATTAAATAATTCATGTTAAAATATCCTATAACAAAAACAATTAATGAAATTGAAAGTAAAGTAAGAAGGTATAATTTATCTTTTTTCAAAAAATATTTATTTAGTTCTTTTATTTCCCTTTAAAACGGAATTTTTCCGCTTCACCAAATTTTAATTGATTTAAATAAGTAATTCACTTATATTTGATTAAGGTATTCAAATTTACTTAAAATAAAAAGAATTGCAAGAACATACAATTAAATAAAATTTGTATGTTAAACCATTATGAAAATTTATAAATAGTCAAATTTCATATTTTTATTAATCTTAACTTTATTATATCATGAAAAACTTAATTAGATTCTTCGCAATTTCAATTTTTTTGTTAAGTCTTGCTTCTTGTAGCGACAATGATTCAGATTCGGATCCAAACATAACAACTTTTAATGCAACATTGACTGGTGCAAGTGAGGTTCCTGCAAACAATTCAACTGCAACCGGAACTGCCACGCTTACATTTAATAAGACTACAAAAATATTTTCAATCACAGTGACTCACAATATTGCATCACCTACAAATGGGCATATACATATGGGAGCACTTGGAGTCAATGGTTCTCCTGTTTTTCCATTTACTAGTTTTACCTCACCCATTAACTTCACAAGTATTGCTCTAACCGTGGCACAGGAATCAGATCTTATGGCAAACCTTTATTATGTTAACATACACACTGCTGCATTTCCTGGTGGAGAATTAAGAGGACAACTTATTAAATGAACGACCACCGGAGGAGGTGGAGATTATTAAATATAATGGCTAAGTTCTAAAAAGCAAATTGTTTATGGCAATATTCTTGAAATGCCCACGAGGCATTTAGAGGAATTTTTTTTTGATTGATGAAAACCATCCGTTTTCAAACTTTCCTCAAAAACACGAGGCAAGCATCGGGGAATTAAACCCAATAGAGAGTAAATTAACAAGAATTGCAAGATCATAAATTAAATAAAATTGTTGGGGCATTGAAAACAAAATATTTCAAAATATTAATCATAGGATTAGTGCTTATCATAGTAAGTTTATTTATTATAATAAATTTATATAATAAGCCCTTTATGGATATTAAAAATTCCAATCCAAAATTTATGGTTACTGCCCAACAAATATTTAAAGATTTTGAAAAGGATGAGCGTTTGGCAAACAAGAAATATGTTGATAATTTAATTCAGATTAACGGTATTATAGGTCATATTTCTTATGAAAACGGCATGAGCATTATTGCATTAAAAGGAGATAATGACATTTCAAGTATTATATGTCAAATGTTACCAGAAGCTAATTCAAATGTTTTAAAACTAAAAAAAGGTGAACAGATTATGGTTAAAGGTATTTGTACAGGTTATTTATTAGATGTTATGATGGTTAGGTGCTTAATAACGAATGACAATTTTAATGAAAAATAGATTTATAATACTATTTGTTTTTTTGGTTGCAAGCCAACTATTTTCTCAAGAAAAATATTTAACTAAAGAAGGATACATTTCTTTTTTTTCACATTCTTTGGCAGAAGATATAAAAGCAGATAATTATCAGGTATTAAGTATAATTGACAAGAAAACCGGAGAAATTGCCATTCAACTATTGATGAAATCTTTTATGTTCAAAAAGGCGCTAATGCAACAGCATTTTAACCAAAGCTATGTGGAATCGTATAAGTATCCAAAAGCTATATTTAAAGGATTCATTATAAAATTCAATGAATTAGAGAGTCAAAGTTCTACTGTTGAAATTAAAGGAATTTTATCAATTCATGGAAAAGAAAAGGAAATAAGTACACAGGCCAAAATTGAGGTTTTAAAAGATCAAATTAATTTGTCTGGCAATTTTATGGTTGAGGTAGCAGATTTTGATATCAACATACCTGTAGTGGTGAGAAATAATATTGCAAAAACAATTAAGATCACTTTTGATTTACAACACAACCCCTTTAAATAATAACACAAACAATATTTAAAAATGCTAAATTTCAAACAAATGAAAAATTTAATACTGGTTTTTTTAATCCTTGTTTTATCTAATAACTTATATTCTCAAACCGTAGATGAAATTTTAGAACAAGAGGCATTGACAAATTCATCAGCTGTTACAGGTACTTTTAACGGAACAAGAATAATGAATGGTCATTCTATTGAAACAAGACAAAAAGGAGTGCTGGAATTTTTAATACAGCACAGATTTGGGAGAATAAATTCAGGATCTTATGAATTGTACGGTCTCGACCAGTCAAATATTCGTTTTGGTTTAGAGTATGCACTAACCAACGATTTTGCCATTGCTTTAGGAAGAAGTTCATTTGAAAAAACTTATGACAGCTACGTTAAATACCGTTTGTTAAAACAAAAAACAGGGGATAAATCAGTTCCTATAAGTATTACTTTATTTGCAAGTGCAGCTGAAAAAACTTTAAAAGATTATTTGCCTGGTGAAAAGCCAAGTTTTAGCGATCGCCTTGCATTTACCGGTCAGGTATTATTTGCGCGTAAATTCAATCCCCATTTTTCACTTCAAATTACACCAACCTTAATCCATTATAATACAGTACCAAGTTCTATAGACCCTAAGGATATTTTTGCCGTGGAAATTGGAACAAAAGTTAAATTAAGCAAACACATATCAATTGATGGAGAATATTATTATTCCGTTAATTCTTTTGAATCCATAAATACTAAAAATTCAATGGCGTTGGGGATTGATATTGAAACTGGCGGTCATGTATTTCAGTTAATTTTCACAAATTCAAGATCAATGATAGAGAAAGGTTTTATTTCAGAAACCACTGGAGATTTCTTTAAAGGAGATATCCATTTTGGGTTTAATATTTCAAGAGATTTTTACTTAATTAAAGCAAAGGGTGAAGAAAAAATATACTGATAAATTGAAATTATAACAATTGAATTTACATAAATTTTTATATAATCAACAAAGAATTACTAATTAAAAAATTAAAATCATGAAAAATCTTTTAATGTTTATCGGTTTATTTTTAACACTTCTTGTTGTATCATGTGGTGGCGGAGGTGATGACAGCCCAATAATTCCAGATCCAGATCCAACGCCAACTACCATTACCTATGCGAATACAATTAGCGGCATTGTAAGCGCGAGATGTACAAGTTGTCATGGAAGTCCACCTACAAATGGTGCTCCAAATTCGTTAACTACTTATGCCAGTGTAAAAGAAGCCGTTCAGAATAGAGGCTTAATAAACAAAATTGAAACAGGTGTAATGCCAAAAAATGGGTCGATGTTATCTGCAACACAAATTCAAAATTTTAAAACTTGGCAAAATAATGGTTTCCCTGAATAATTTATTAAATGTATTAATCATAAGTAGTAGCTGTTTCTTTCTAAATAGGAGCGTAAAAAAGGTTTAGCAAAAAGCTAAACCTTTTTTAATTAAGTAGTTAAATTTGTAGCGTGATCCAGAATTGAACTGGAGACCTCCGGGTTATGAATTATTAAATTACAATCTTAAAAAAGGTAAACAATTGATAATTAGAGTGCTTTAATTTAATATTTGTGGAAATCGTACTCGATT
>JAAFHC010000121.1 GCA_010906935.1 Gelidibacter sp. | reverse complement strand
GTTACATTTTCTGTCTCTATTTCAGCTTCAGTTTTGCCAAATAATAAATCTACGAGTAATTTTTGGAAACTTTCATTAGAGCTTGGTGTAAATACTTTTCCTAAATTTTTAAGTAAATCTTCTTTACTTTTAGCCTTATACATAGTAACCGCTGCTTTATTCACATTTTTAACAGTAACTAATAATGCTAATTTTGGAATTATATCTGGGTTCGTTTCTATGTAGTTTTTTATATCCGTATTGCTATTGGCAACTAATTCGTTAATATGTTTTTTTGCTTTGGAAAAATCTTCAATCCATAGAGAAATAGGGGCGTATTCAAAAAACGCAAAATACAGGTCATTATTTAATGAGGCTTTTTCTTCAATACTTTTTAAGTTATGAGTCTCATTTTCAACATTAACAGAAATAATCTTTTTGGGATCTAAATGTTTCATTCTCTCACTCTTGGGGATTTTAGGGGCGTAAAATACAAATTATTATTTAGGTATAATAATAATTTATATTTTAACGGTTAATGCATTAATTTTATTATCTAAACCGAAGTTAAAGGAATGGTAATTTTAAAACTCGAACCTTTTTCTAAAGTGCTTTTTGCTGAAAAATTTCCTTTATGAAGTTCAATTATTTTTTGGGCAATAGCCAAACCCAATCCAATACATTTTTGTTTGTCGGCCGAATAGGTATTGACCACATAAAATTCTTCAAAAACATGAGGTAAATCTGATTCAGAAATTCCAATTCCTTGATCTTTGATGGTTGTTTCAACAGTGTTATTAAGCACTTCAACTGTAATGGTTATGGTTGAATTTTCATTGGAATAACGCAACGCATTGTTTAAAACGGCAGTTATTGCCTGATAAATTTCATCTTTGTCAAGCATTAAAATAATGCTTTCTTTTGGCAGGTTAAAGATTACCTCAATATTTTTTTTGGAAGTTTCAAATTTAAATTCATTTAATATTTCCGTTAACAAGTCAATATAATTTAACTGTTGCGGTTTTAGGGCGAAATTTGGCGATTGTACCCGTGAATATTTTGAAATGGTGTCGAGAAGGGCCAACGAAAATGTTGCAGAATTTTTAATAATTTGTAGGTGCTTTTCCAGTTTTTCTATGGAATAATCGGTAAGGTCTTCCAACATCATTTCAGAAAATGAAAAGATAACACCAATAGGGTTTTTCAAATTATGGGTTAGTTTACCAAGAATTCTAGCCCTTGTTTCATCGGCAGTATTAAGAGCATTCGTCTTGCTTTTCAGCATTAAGCTAAGATCAATAATTTTCTCTTCTAATTCCTGAATGTATTTGTCTGAATTTTTACCTGATTTCGCCAAACCGATGTTATTTTACGTAAATATAAATTTAAAATAATTACTGTCAAATATTTATTTCGAATTACATGATTAAAAACAATACAGTTGACCTTTTTAATGATTAATTCAAGGGATATTATGCGGTAAAAGGTATATGTTTATAAAAAACTCCGTTTTTTTATTACTTTTACCTTCCATAAGAATAAACATAAAAAAATGTCCACAGCAAAAAAAGATTATAAAAGAATTACCACTAAAAGTGTGGTGGAAATGAAAAAAAATGGCGAAAAAATTGCCATGCTTACCGCTTATGATTATACAATGGCAAAAATAATAGACAATGCCGGAGTTGATATTATTTTGGTGGGCGATTCAGCCTCTAATGTGATGGCTGGCCACGAAACCACCTTGCCCATTACGCTAGATCAAATGATTTATCACGCAAGTTCTGTAGTAAGGGCGATTCATAGAAGTTTGGTGGTGGTTGATTTGCCCTTTGGAAGCTATCAGGGAAATTCCAGAAATGCGTTGGATTCCTCTATTCGAATTATGAAAGAATCTGGCGGCCATGCGGTTAAATTAGAAGGCGGAAGCGAAATTAGCGAGTCCATCATCAGAATTTTAACAGCAGGAATTCCAGTGATGGGACATTTGGGATTAACACCACAATCTATTTATAAATTTGGCACATATACGGTAAGGGCGAAGGAAGAAGAAGAAGCTGAAAAATTAATGGAAGATGCTTTGTTGCTTGAAAAATTGGGTTGTTTTGCCTTGGTTTTAGAAAAAGTTCCTGCAAAATTGGCGAAGAAAATTGCCGAAAGCATTTCTATTCCCGTTATTGGAATCGGTGCCGGAAATGGTGTTGACGGACAAGTGCTGGTTACGCATGATATGTTGGGAATGACCCACGAATTTCATCCGCGATTTTTGCGTCGCTATATGGATTTATACACTGAAATGACCAACGCCTTTGAAAGCTATATTGCTGATGTAAAAAGCAGGGATTTTCCTAGTGATGAAGAACAGTATTAAGCCCCCTAACCCCCAAAGGGAGGAAATTAAAAATTAAAAATTAAAAATTAAAAAGGAAAAAAGAAAAGAGAATATAGAACAGAAATTTTAAAAATACTCGAAATTTTCACTAGCAACCAATAACTCAACATACCAAAAAATGAAAACCCTCCTAATAGACAGCAATCACCCAATTCTTCAAGCTGGTTTGGAAAAACTGGGGTGCGTTTGCGAGGAAGATTATTTTTCTACCAAACAACAAATTGAAGAAAAAATAAGCGGTTATCAAGGGATTGTTATCAGAAGCAGGTTCAACATCGACCAGCATTTTTTAGACAATGCCACAAACTTAAAATTTATTGCCCGCGTGGGTGCCGGACTGGAAAGTATTGATGTTGACTACGCCGAAAAAATGGGAATTCAATTAATTTCAGCTCCTGAAGGCAACAGAAATGCCGTTGGCGAACATGCGTTGGGAATGATTTTGGCTTTGTTTAACAACTTAAAAAAAGCCGATCTCGAAATTAGGGGGGGAAAATGGTTGCGGGAAGCCAATAGAGGAATTGAGCTGGAAGGAAAAACAGTGGGCATTATCGGTTACGGAAATATGGGAAAAGCTTTTGCGAAAAAACTAAAAGGCTTTGAGGTTGAGGTGATTTGTTACGATATAAAAGAAGGTGTTGGCGATGAAAATTGCCGGCAGGTTTCTCTCGATGAATTGCAAGAAAAAACCAATGTGTTGAGTTTGCATACGCCTTTCAACAAACTGTCTCACCATATGGTAAACGCCCTGTTTATCAGTAATTTTAAAAAACCTTTTTACCTCATAAATACAGCGCGCGGTTCTGCAGTTGTTACCGATGATTTAGTGGAAGCAATGATTGAGAAAAAAATATTGGGCGCATGTTTGGATGTGCTGGAATATGAGAAATTATCCTTCGAAAATCTGTTTGAAAATGATTCTTTTCCCAAAGCTTTTGATTATTTAATTCATTCAGAAAATGTGTTGTTATCGCCTCATATTGCTGGCTGGACTGTTGAATCTAAGGTGAAATTGGCACAAACAATTGTTGATAAAGTAGATGCGTTGTTTTTTTCAAAAGAATTGATTCAAACTGATAGTGGGTTAAAAAGAGTTACTGGCATTGGCGGACTTTTCTTTAAATCGGACGACCCTGCCAAACTGAAAGCGTGGTACAAAAAACATTTGGATTTTAACACTGGCGATTGGGGATCTACTTTTTGGTGGAAAGACAACAACGGAAAGCCAGCTTGTACGCAATGGAGTCCGTTTAAAAGCGATACGGTTTATTTTTCTCCTTCAACAAAAGATTTTATGTTTAATTACAGGGTTGAAGATTTAAGCTTACTTTTAATTAAATTGAAGACAGAAGGCGTTGCTATAATTGGAGAAATTGAAGAATATGACTATGGAAAATTTGGTTGGATTTTAGATCCTGAAGGAAATAAAATTGAACTTTGGGAGCCAAAAGATGTTGCTTTTTTATCTTAAAAATTTTGTAATTTTATAAACATAATAAATATAATCATGGATGTATTAGACGATAATGGGAACGTAATCCCAAAAAGCAGTCAAGAAAGCAAAAGAGTTTTAGCAGGTGTGTTGGGAATTTTATTGGGTGCTTTCGGCATCCATAAATTTGTGCTTGGCTACACAAATGAAGGCATCATTTTATTGGCAATTACCATTGTAACTTGCGGAATTGGCGGCGCTGTAACCAGTATTATCGGACTAATTGAAGGGATTGTTTACCTCACAAAATCTGATGAAGAATTTATTAATATGTACCAAACCAATAAAAAGGCATGGTTTTAAAATTACTGGAAATTTAAAGAAATTTCATTTTCTTTATTTTCGTTTTCAAGCGATTTTTCCAGTTCCGCCTGAAGTTCTTCCATAACAGGTTTTACGGTACTTTCAGGGATATCTGCTACCCTAATGTACATTAAACCGTCAATGGCATTGTTAAATTTGGGATCCACGTTAAATGCCACCAATCTGGCATTTTGCTTCACATATTTTTTAATTAAAACAGGAATACGTAATGAACCCGGTTCAATTTCATCAATAATTTTGTCGAATTTGTTCATGTCGGCTTGGGTAGCATCAAAAACAAAATCTTTATCGGCATCTTTCAATTTGACTTTATATTCCTTTTTAGGATGAATATACTGCGCAACATAAGGATCGTAATAATGAGATTTCATAAACTCAATCATCAACGATTTGGAGAAATTTGAAAACTTATTGCTGATGCTTACGCCGCCAATTAAATATTTATATTCCGGATATCTCAAGGTAATGTGAACAATTCCTTTCCAAAGCAAAAATAAAGGCATTGGTTTTTGTTGGTATTCTTTAATCACAAAAGCCCTTCCCATTTCAATGGAATTCTCCATCATGGAATACAATTCGGGTTCAAATTTAAACAGGGTATGCACATAAAAACCTTCAATCCCGTGTTTTTTAAAAATGTTTTTCCCTAATCCCATTCGGTAAGCGCCGGCCACTTTGTTGGCAACATTATCCCATAAAAATAAATGGTGGTAATAACTGTCAAAAGCATCTAAATCTATAGATTCATTGGTGCCTTCTCCCACTTCCCTGAAAGTGATTTCTCGTAAACGGCCAATTTCAAAAGTGATATTTGGAATTTGTTTGCTCAAGGCAAAAAACACTTCATAATTTTTACTTTTAAGCAAACGGCCATCACTATTTCTTAAGGCTTCAACTTCCAAAATCATTTTGTCAATATTTTTTTGACTTACAATATTTTTGGGATGCTTTGGTATTTTTAAAGAAGGAGCTTTTAATTTTATCGGCGCTTTCTCAAAAGGGTTTGCCAACATGTATGTTTTTTTACGAATGAAATCGCAAAAATCTTGCGTATTATCATACTCTTCCAAGTCTTTTACCGGTATAGGTTTTCCAATCCTAACTTTAATCACACGGCCTTTTTGCGACAATACTTCGGAAGGTAATTTGGCGGTGCGAAATTTGGAATTAAGTTTAGAAAGAAGATAAAAGAACCTGCTGTTTCTGGCGTGAAAATAAATAGGAATAACCGGTACTTGCGCTTTTTGAATTAATTTAATGGCGCTTTCTTCCCAAGGTTTGTCCACAATTAATCTTCCGTCTTTATAAGTTGAAACTTCACCTGCCGGAAATACGCCCAAAGCATTGCCTTCCCTTAAATGTTCCAAAGCATTTTTTAAACCTGCGATACTTGATTTTTTGTCTTTTCGGTCCTCAAACGGATTTACAGGCATAATAAAGGGCTTCATTGGCTCAATTCTTTGCAGTAAAAAATTTGCTATAATTTTATAATCTGGACGGTTTTCAATCAATAATTTTAACAATAAAATACCGTCTATTCCTCCTAATGGATGGTTGGATACGGTAATAAAAGCGCCAGTTTTTGGGATTCGCCTTAAATCTTCTTCAGGAATTTCAAATTTAATTTCTAAATCGTCCAACAGCGCAGTAAAAAATGCCAAATCTTTTAAATGCTTGTGTTTGTTGTAAATTTTGTTAATGGTAGAAATACGAAGAATTTTCATTAATGTCCAGCCAAAAAAGGTGCCTATAAATCCGTATTTATTAAGGTTTACGACTTTTGCAACTTCTTTAGCGGTTACTAAACTCATTCAGGTATAATTAGTTAATTTTAGGGAGGTACAAAAATACGCAATTTTTTTTCATGAGCCGACTTATATTATCAGTTACGGGTGAGTTGGCCAAGGCAATAGCACGCATTTTATCGGCCTTAAATAGTCTGCCTTATTTCAAAACTAACTGAACAGTACCTTTTGTTGCCTGTTTTAAAAGCACTTCTCCTTTTTGTTCAATTTCATCAATGGCCTTTTCGGTGGCATGCCTTATGGTGTACAACAAAACATTTTCTACATAAGTCACTTTATATTTCGATTTCAGTGCTGCTAAAAAATGTTGGAAATTGTTGAATTTATCTTCAATGCACACCGAAAAACTGATGGCTGAATTTTGAATTAAATTCACTTTTAATTTGTTGTGGTGTAAAATACTGAAGATATCGCTGAGGTTGGATTCCACCATAAAGGAAAAATCCAAAGCCGAAATAGACACCAATATTTGATCTTGTTTTAAAATAAAACAGGGAACTTCCGGAATTAAATCAATCCCTTTTCCAACAGTTGTGCCTTTTATTTCCAAATTATAAAATGAACGAACAAAAAGCGGAATGATTTTGTTTTCAAGCGGTTTCAACGTTTTTGGGTGAATAACAGAAGCGCCATAAAATGCCATTTCAATGGCTTCGCTGTAAGATATTTGATGTAGCAATTGCGCGTTTTCAAAATAACGAGGGTCGGCATTTAGCACGCCGTCAACGTCTTTCCAAATGGTCAAGCTTTTGGCATTTAAACAATGCGCAAATATGGCTGCGGTATAATCTGAGCCTTCACGTCCCAATGTTGTGGTATTTCCCTGCGCATCTTCGCCCAAAAACCCTTGGGTGATGTATAATTTATTGGGGTTTAATGTTGAAATATTTTTTGAAGTAAGTTCCCAATTTACATAAGCATCTCTGTAACTGTCATCGGTTTTAAGGTATTCGCGCACGTCAATCCACTGGTTTTCAATGCCAATTTCATTTAAATAAGCGCTCACAATTTTGGTTGAAAGCAATTCACCAAACCCAACAATTTGGTCGTAAATAAAGTTATAATCGGTTGATTTGTTAGTCGTTAAAAACGTGTTCAGTTCTTCAAAAAGTGTCTCAACTTCCTTAAAAACCAGGTTTGATTTATTTTCAAACAAATCAGCCAATATGGTTAAATGATAATCCCTTACGAATTCAATATGTTGCTGTAAATCTTTGGTTTTTTGATGATAAGAATAGATGATTTTTTCAAAAGCATTGGTCATTTTGCCCATGGCGGAAATCACAATGAGCGTATTTTTAAATCCTTCGTTATTTAAAACGCGCACCACATTTTTTATGCCTTCAGCGTCTTTTACCGAGGCACCTCCAAACTTGTAAATTTTCATAAAGTTTCCAAATAGTTTTTTATGGCTTGTTCATTCATTTGAACCGTTTTCCAATCTTCTAAAATGTGCCCTCCAGTTTTTTTATAAAATTCAATAGCAGGCGTATTCCAGTCCAGCACCACCCATTCTATTCTTTTTACGCCCAAATTACTGCCATATTCAATTACTTTTTTGTACAAGGCGCTTCCAATATTTAACCCTCTTTTACTTTTTTTGACGATTAAATCTTCCATATGAATGGTTGGCCCTTTCCAGGTAGAATATCTTGGATAAAAAAACGCCATTCCAACAATTTCATCATCAAGTTCAGCAACAAAAGTTTTAAACAATGGAGAATTTCCAAAACCGTCTTTTTCTAGGTCGGCTACCGTAATAACAACGGCTTCAGGCTCCTTTTCAAAATGAGCCAATTCTTTTATCAAGTTTAATACCCACGGCATGTCTTCTATTTTCCCTTCCCTAATGCTAAAATTCATCTTTTATTTTTATTTTAAATGGTATTGGCTAAAGTAAAAAATCTTTATCCAAACTATCTCAAAACAAAGGTCTTTTTAAAATTATTTTTTTCGATATTTGTGCAAACAAACAACTACTCGCAGCAATGAAACATAACAACCTAACCTTAGGAGAGTTTATTATTGAAAATCAGAAACATTACAAATCAACTTCCGGAGAATTTACACGCTTG
>JAAFHC010000120.1 GCA_010906935.1 Gelidibacter sp. | reverse complement strand
CTAATATACTGAAAATCAATGCTTTAACCTAATATTTTAACATTTAATTTGTTGTTTTTCAATGAATTATATTTTTTGTCATGTACTAAAAAAAAAAACATTAAAAATTAATCTAGTTTGGGCAATTTGAATTCATTTAAAACACTTGGTAATTTCATTGCTGCTTCAATTTCCTCCGATTTTCTTGGTGCCAAAGCAGATAAATTTACAGGTCCGTTTTTGGTTATTAAAATATCATCTTCAATTCTCACGCCAATTCCCCACCATTTTTCATCACAAGCACTTCCTATGGGAATATAAATTCCGGGTTCCATGGTAACCACCATGTTTTCTTCGAATTTTTCGTAATTTCCAGGGTCATGAACATCCAAGCCAATATGGTGCGAAGTTCCGTGAGGAAAATAGCTATGTTTACTGTTTTCACTGGCGATTATTCCCAGTTGTGCCAATCCTTTATTGATGATTTTTATGGCAATTTCATTTGGTTCCCTCATATCAACACCAATTTTGTAAGCCGCTATTCCAGCTTCTTGTGCTTCGTAAACCAAATCATAAATTAATTTTTGTTCTGCATTAAATTTTCCGTTGGTAGGGATTGTTCGTGTAACATCGGCGGTATATCCGTGATATTCAGCCCCTAAATCCATTAAAATCAGATTATTGTCCCCAATATTTACCTTATTGTTTTCTATATAATGTAAAATACAACCGTTATTTCCGGCGCCAACAATAGACGGATAGCCTTCAAATTCGGCACCATATTTTTTATAGACAAATTCGTGAACCCCTTGTGCTTCAGTTTCAGACATATTTGGGTGCATGGCTTTCATAATTTCTAATTGCCCGATTGCAGAAATATCGATCGCTTTTTTTAACAACACCAATTCTTCCTTTGTTTTTATTTCCCTTAATGAAGTCATTAATGTTTGAAGCGTTTCCGTATCTATTCTTTTTTTGGTTTCATTGTAAATTTTATCATTTGAAGGATTGTTTAAAGGAATCAAATCGAAAGAAACTTTTTCTTTAAATATCTTTATCAAATCATATAAATCGGCACTTTCTTGGGTATCTCTAACATCGTTTTTAAAGTTTTCAAACAAAATTTTATCGAATTTGGAAAAATTGATGTCATAACTTTTAAATTCACCGCCATTATAAGCAACTCTAAAACCCAGTTCATCCTGTGCTCCTTCAACGCCCAATCGCTTCCCATTCCACATTTCAGCAAGCTCATTGCGTTCCTGAACAAATATAACTTCGTTAAAAGTCTTGTTACCAATGGTTTGATTCTCTTTAAAAATAAAGACCAAAGCATTAGGTTCTTTATAGCCTGTTAAATAATAAAAGTTAGGATCTTGGTGATACACATATTCAACATCGTTTGCCCTGTTTCTTACCGGATTCGCAAAAACTACGGCGACACTGTTTTTGGGCAGTTTAGCGCGCAACTTCTCTCGCCTTTCCGCATGAAATTCTTTTTTTAAAAAATCTTGAGGCGTATCGTTATTTTGGGCGTAGGCTGATGAAAGAACTAAAAGAAATAAGAGTGATTTAAGGCTGAAGAATTTCATTGTTTTATGAATTGGTGTTTAAGAATTCCAAATATAAAATAAATTGTCTAAAGTTGAAACGTTAAGTGTTATATGTTATATGTTAAAAGTTAAATGTTATGCGTTAAAAGTTTGATTTACCCGAGCGGGGTAATATGTTTTTAGCACGGCGTTTAAACGCCGTGTAGGAATCAAAAATGAGAATAGTTTTGGCGGCATTTTTGCTTTTTTCGCAAAAATGATGAAAAAACATGGAAATTTAAAAGCTTGCCTGCAGGAGGTTGGTTAAAAGCTAAATGAAAAAGTTCAATTTTAATTATTAATTCAATGCGCGTTAAGGATAGAGCGGTTTGTTTGAGCACTTTTTTTGTTTTTCACAAAAAAAAGCGAGTAGCGATAGCCTGACCTGAAAGGGAACGCCCACCGAAAAGGCGGGCAGGTCCAAAATATTTTTTAGTATAGAATTGATATTGATTAATTGATTCAGCAAAAAAATAATCTTTAAAATAAATTATATTAAAATGGTAAATTAATACCAATGCATTTCTTGAATAATTCGTATTTTAGCATCACAAAATAACTTTAGATGAAAAATACTGCTTTAACTCATATTCACCAGTCTTTAGGTGCTAAAATGGTGCCGTTTGCAGGCTATATGATGCCTGTACAATATGAAGGAATTAATATTGAACACGAAACTGTTAGAAATGGCGTGGGTGTTTTTGATGTTTCGCACATGGGAGAATTTCACTTAAAAGGAAAAAATGCGTTGGCATTGATTCAAAAAGTAACCTCAAACGATGCTTCTGTTTTGGTTGACGGAAAAATTCAATACAGTTGTTTGCCCAATAATGACGGCGGAATTGTTGATGATTTATTGGTTTACAGAATAACTGAAGATCATTATTTTTTAGTGGTGAATGCCTCTAATATTGAAAAAGACTGGAATTGGATTTCCCAACACAACGATTTGGGTGTGGAAATGACCAACGTTTCAGATGAACTGTCTTTATTGGCCGTTCAAGGTCCGAAAGCTGCTCAAGCGCTACAATCGTTGACTGATATTGATTTATCGGCCATGGAATATTACACGGTTAAAATAGGAACTTTTGCAGGAATTGAAAATGTAATTGTATCAGCCACAGGTTATACAGGATCGGGCGGATTTGAAATTTATTTTGAAAATAAAGATGCGGAACACATTTGGAACGCTATTTTTAAAGCGGGTGAAAAATTTGGAATTAAGCCAATTGGCTTGGCCGCTAGAGATACTTTGCGTTTAGAAATGGGTTTCTGTTTGTACGGAAACGACATAAATGATACCACCTCGCCTATTGAAGCCGGTTTGGGGTGGATTACTAAATTCACCAAAGATTTCACCAATTCTGAAGCGTTGAAAAAACAAAAAGAAGACGGTGTTTCAAAAAAACTGGTTGCTTTTGAAGTTATTGAAAAAGCAGTTCCGCGCCACGACTATGAAATAGTGAATGAAGCTGGCGAAAATATTGGCGTTGTTACTTCAGGAACTATGAGTCCGTCACTCAAAAAAGGCATTGGAATGGGTTATGTAAAAACAGCTTATGCCAAGCTTGGCACAGAAATTTTCATTCAAATTAGAAATAAAGCAATACCGGCAGTTGTGGTAAAATTACCTTTTTATAAAGCTTAATAATTTTCGGGTATTTTACCTTGAACACCTTCATAAAATTTGTGAAAGAAGTTAAAGTCGTTTTCCATATTATCAGTTAAATAATACGGTTCAGCAACTTTAACTTCTTTGTTTTTAAAATCAAAAGAAATCATAACAATAGGCACGTTTGCTCCTTTTGCGATATAATAAAATCCTGTTTTCCAAACGGCTGTTTTTTGTCGGGTTCCTTCCGGAGACAACACCAAAATAAAATTTTCCTTGGAATTAAATATGTTAACAATGGCTTCAACTTTATTACTGCTTGTGCTTCTGTCAATGGGCGTTCCGCCCAACCATTTAAATATAAATCCGAATGGCGGTTTAAATAATGAGGCCTTTCCGGCATAATTTGCGGGCAATCCTTCTGCGAATTTAATAAAAACGCCCAAAGGAAAGTCTTGCCAATGCGTATGCGGAGCAGCAATGATCACATATTTTTTTAAATTTCGTGGAAAGTTTCCAACTTTCCAGCCTAAAATAGTGTACAAAATAAATCGGGCAAATATTTTCATCGTCTTTGTTGATAACTCAGTTTCTATTTTTCAAATACCGGTTAGGGCGCAAATATAAAATTCTTACTTTTATAAACTAATATTTATAGTGAAATTGTGATGACTGATTTTATATTATACTTAATAATTGGCTTGGTTTTTTTAGCTCTTGGATTTGTAATTGGCAAATTATTAACCAAAAGTAACTTCGAAAAAGTGACTTCTGAATTGGAAATTCGAAACAAACTTTTACTTGAAGAAAAACAGCTTAATGAATTAAATATTAATAAATTAATTCAGGAAAAAAATAGTTTGAATGAAGAAAAACATCAGATAGATATCAGGTTGACCCAGAAGGTTTCGGAGTTTAATAACTTGGAAGAAAAATTAAATGAAAACAAAGCTGAAGTAGAAAAATTACAGGAAAAATTCAGCAAAGAATTTGAAATTTTAGCCAGTAAAATATTGGAAGAGAAATCAGTTAAATTCACCGAGCAAAATAAAGAAAATTTAAAAAACATATTAAGTCCGCTACAGGAAAAAATACAAACTTTTGAGAAAAAAGTAGAAGATACCCATAAAGAAAGCATCGATTACCACGCCGCTTTACGTCAGCAAATACTTGGTTTAAAAGACTTAAACCTACAAATGAGCAAAGACACCATCAATTTAACCAAAGCGCTGAAAGGAGATAGCAAAACACAGGGAAATTGGGGTGAATTGGTATTGGAGCGCGTTTTGGAAAAATCGGGTTTGGAAAAGGATCGAGAATATTTTGTGCAGCAAAGTTTTAACAATGAAGAAGGAAAAAGAATACTTCCTGATGTGGTGATTCATTTACCGGATGGCAAAAAAATGGTGATCGACTCAAAAGTTTCCTTAACGGCATATGAGCAATTTGTTAATTCTGATGACGATTATGAAAAATCACAATTTTTAAAGGAACATGTAAATTCATTAAAGCGCCATATTGAACAATTAAGCGAAAAGCGATACGAAGATATTTATAAAATTGAATCTCCCGATTTTGTGTTGTTGTTTATTCCTATTGAACCCGCATTTGCAGTGGCTTTGAATATTGACAATCAGTTGTACAACAAAGCATTTGAAAAAAATATTGTGATTGTGACGCCCACTACCCTTTTGGCAACATTACGCACCATTGATTCCATGTGGAACAATGAAAAACAGCAGCGAAATGCCATAGAAATTGCACGTCAGGCCGGAGCTTTGTACGATAAGTTTGAAGGTTTTATTGCAGATTTAACCAATGTCGGCAAAAAAATGGATGAAGCTAAAACAGAATATCGCAATGCAATGAATAAACTTTTTGAAGGAAAAGGGAATTTAATTGTGAGTGTTGAAAAGCTGAAGAAAATGGGCGCAAAATCCAAAAAATCCTTGCCTCAAAATATAATAGAACGCGCTGAAAATATAGAAGAACTTGAGGAATAGTCAATACTAAAAATCCCGCATTTAGCGGGATTTTTTATTCATTTAGTTTTTTAAAACTTTGCTTAGAACCAGGTCTTTGGCTAACTTTCTAGTGCAAAAATACCATTCTTTACAATCCATATCTTCTTTGCCTTCCATTCTGTCTTGGGCAGAACCACAAGAACCGGCCGGACCAATAATAACATCATCGCCAGGATTCCAGTCGGCAGGTGTTGCAACGCCAAATTCATCAGCAGTTTTTAATGCAATAATTACCCTGTACAATTCATCAAAATTTCTGCCTAAACTAAGTGGATAATAAATAATGGCCCTGATAATTCCTTTAGGATCCACAAAAAATACGGCTCTTACTGCTTTTGTTGAAGCTTCATTAGGTTGTATCATTCCATATTTGTTAGCAACATTCATAGTGATATCTTCAATCAAAGGAAACTTCACTTCCACATTTTTCATTCCTTTATATTCAATTTTTTCCTTAATAGAACGTAACCAGGCAATATGGCTGTATAAACCGTCTATTGACAAACCAACAAGTTTGCAGCCTGCCTTTGCAAATTTCTCTTCTAAAGTAGCAAACGTCATAAATTCTGAGGTACAAACTGGCGTAAAATCGGCTGGGTGACTGAATAAGATGACCCAATTTCCTTTGTAATCTTCTGGGAAATTTATATCTCCCTGCGTTGTAACTGCTTTAAATTCAGGAGCTTTATCTCCAATTCTTGGCATTGATGTAAATCCTTCTTGTGCTTCCATATTTCTAATTTTAAAATGATTTTTAATAAAAATGATGCATTCAAAATTGTTTATAGCATTTAAATTGACAGCCAAACTATTCACATAGCGATTGACATTTTGCTGATAAAAATTTGATTGCCAACACACTAAAGTTACTGAAAAAATCGTAAAAGATGACAGTTATGGAGACATTTAACAAAAAATTTGCAGGCATAAAAAATCCCGCTCAAGGCGGGATTTATACAATGTAAAATGTTATTTATTTGACAAACAAGGGCAAACCTGACATCATTTCATTCACTCTTTCTGCTACACTTTCTAAGACCGCTTCATCTTCAAAATTTAAAATAACTTCATCAATTAAATCCACAATGCCAGCCATATCATTTTCTTTTAAGCCTCGTGTGGTAACTGCAGCAGTTCCAATTCTGATGCCGGATGTCACAAAAGGAGATTTATCATCAAAAGGCACCATATTTTTATTTACGGTAATATCGGCTTTAACCAAGGCTTGTTCAGCATCTTTGCCACTAATATTTTTGTTTCGTAAATCAATCAACATCATATGGTTATCTGTTCCTCCAGAAATAATTTCATAACCTTTTTTCATAAAAGCAGCAGCCATTGTAGCCGCATTTTTCTTCACCTGAATTTGGTAATGCAAAAATTCATCTGTTAAAGCTTCCCCAAAAGCAATCGCTTTTGCTGCAATAACATGTTCTAACGGCCCACCCTGATTTCCGGGGAAAACTGCTGAATCAATCATTGCAGACATCTTTTTAAGACTACCATTTTTAAGTGTTATACCAAACGGATTATCGAAATCCTTTCCAATCATAATAATTCCGCCACGTGGCCCACGCAATGTTTTGTGGGTAGTGGTTGTAACAAAATGACAATGTGGAATTGGATCATTTAATATTCCTTTGGCAATTAAGCCTGCAGGATGAGAAATATCTGCCAATAATAAGGCGCCAACAGAATCGGCAATTTCTCTAAATCTTTTAAAATCAATATCTCTTGAATATGCCGAAGCGCCCGCAATAATTAAATTTGGTTTTTCTTTGGTGGCAGTTTCCTGAATTTTGTCATAATTTAAAACACCCGTTTCTTTTTCAACGCCATAAAAAGATGTTTTATACAATTTTCCAGAAAAATTTACTGGAGATCCGTGCGTTAAATGTCCGCCATGCGACAAATCGAAACCTAAAATTTTATCTCCCGGATTTAAAACAGCCTGATAAACCGCGGCATTTGCCTGTGAACCAGAATGAGGTTGCACATTTACATATTCTGCCCCAAAAAGTTGTTTTGCTCGGTCAATGGCAATTTGCTCCACAACATCAACCACTTCACAACCGCCATAATAACGCTTGTTTGGATATCCTTCTGCATATTTGTTGGTTAAAACTGAACCTGTAGCTTCCATAACTTGTTCACTCACAAAGTTTTCCGAAGCAATTAATTCCAAACCATTGGTTTGTCTTTCTTTTTCGTCCTGAATTAAATCGAAGATAATTTGATCACGTTGCATTAAATTTGCTTTTAAAAGTTAAAATTTCCGCAAAAATACTAATTTCATTTTGCATTTAATAAGAAACTTCTATATTTGAATAGAAAATAATAACTACTAATAGTTTATAGATATGCAAATAGCAGCAAATAATCCAAACAGAAAGTCATGGTTAAACGTAGCAGAAAACTGCGATTTCCCCATTCAAAATATACCTTTTGGCGTTTTTATAACCAAAGATGACATTATAACCATTGGAACTCGAATTGGTGAGTACGCAATTGATTTGGGCGCTTTCCATCAATTGGGGTACTTTGAAGGAATTCCATTGACCGATGATATGTTTATGCAAGATTCTTTAAACGATTTTATTTCTGACGGAAGAAAAACCTGGCGATTGGTCAGAAATAGAATTGCTGAAGTATTTGATGCAAAAAACGAGAGTTTAAAAAATAATTTGAAGCACAGGGAAGTCATTATTTTCGACGTCAATGAAGTTGAAATGTTATTGCCGATCATTGTTGGCGATTATACCGACTTTTACTCGAGTAAAGAACATGCCACCAATGTTGGGGTGATGTTTAGAGGTGCGGACAATGCATTAATGCCCAATTGGCTGCACATGCCTATTGGTTATCACGGACGTTCCTCCTCTATTGTAGTTTCTGGTACAAAAATTCGCAGGCCAAACGGACAAACGCTTCCAAACGGTGAAACTCAACCTGTTTTTGGACCTACAAAATCTTTGGATATGGAGCTTGAAACAGCCTTTATTACCACGGATGTGAATAATTTTGGAGAACCTATTTCCATTGACGAAGCCGGAGAATATATTTTTGGAATGGTTTTGCTTAATGACTGGAGCGCCAGAGACATTCAAAAATGGGAATATGTACCGCTTGGACCGTTTTTAGGAAAAAGTTTTGCTTCCTCTATGTCGCCGTGGATTATTACGATGGATGCCTTAGAACCTTTTAAATGCAGCGGTCCTAAACAAACTGTGATGCCACTTCCCTATTTACAGCAAGATACTGCGGAAAACAGTTTTGATATAAAACTTCAAGCTTCTATTGAAACTGAAAATGGCGATTTAAATTTATTGACTGAATCAAATTTTAAGTATTTATACTGGACAATGGCGCAACAATTAGCGCATCATACCAGTAATGGATGCAATGTAAGAGCCGGTGATTTAATGGGAAGCGGCACCATTTCAGGTCCTGCAAAAAATAGTTATGGTTCTATGCTGGAACTCACTTGGGGAGGAAAAGAACCAATCACTTTAAAAGATGGAACAACAAGAACATTTTTCAACGATGGCGACAATGTAATTATTCGCGGGTATTGTAAAAATGACAAAATTAGAATTGGTTTTGGTAAATGTACCGGTAAAATAATGCCGACAATTAAGCCTAAACCTATAAAATAACCCTTATAATATAGATTTTAGTATTGAGAAATGAGAATTTAGACCAATCAATTGATTATTTTTCAATAAGTTAAAAATAAATTTAACAAATAAAGAGGCTATCCAATTAATTTCAGACAGCCTCTTTTTTTTGTAATTATAAAATTGGTTTTTAACGCTACAAAACTTTTTTTATGGCTTCTATTGTTATGGAATAATGGGAATCGTCATAAATAACTTCTCCGTTTTTAATTACCAAAACTTGTGGCGATTGATGCGAAACACCAAATTTTGCTGCAACAGCATTAGACAAATTTCTATATCTCAGTAAATCCAAAAAATATAATTCAATTTTAGTTTCAGGCAAATCGAAATCGCGTTCAAAACTTTTAAGCGCCATTCTGCTGATGCCGCAAGAAGTGCTGTGTTTGAAAATTAATACTGGTTTTGATGCGGACAATGTAATTATTTCATTCAATTGAGCTTCATTAGTCAAAGCAACCCAATTTATTTTTGAAATATTCACACCTTCAGCAGTACTTTTAAATAAATTATCAAATAATCCCATTTCAAATGTTTTATCTTTAGACTGCAAATTTAATGATAACTTACATAAAAGACAAAATGTCTTAACAATATAGATTTGATAAGACAAAATGACTTATTTCAAAGCAATTATTTAAGTGGAATATTCTTTGTGAGTTATAAATACAAATAATTAAATCAACTATTATGGATTTTAATAAATTTACCATAAAAACGCAGGAAGCGGTGCAACAAGCGCAACAAATAGCGCAAAGTTACGGGCATCAGCAAATAGAAAATTCGCACATTTTAAAAGCCATTTTTGAAGTGGATGAAAATGTGGCTCCTTTCATTTTTAAAAAAATAGGATTAAACATAGACTTACTGAAAAGCTTGATTGACAAAACGTTGGAAAGTTATTCAAAAGTGACCGGTGGCGAGATTTCCCTTTCAGGTAACGCTTCAAAAATGTTGAATACCGCAGCTATTGAAGCAAAAAACATGAAAGATGAGTATGTTTCCACAGAACATTTGCTGTTGGCCATTTTAAACACAAAAGACACCACTTCACAAATATTAAAAGATTTGGGAGTCAATGAAAAAAACTTAAAATCGGCTATTCAAGAATTGCGTAAGGGAAGTACTGTAACGTCTCAAAGTGCAGAAGAAACTTACAATTCCCTAAATAAATACGCGCGCAATTTAAACCAATTGGCAAATGACGGGAAATTAGATCCCGTAATTGGCCGAGATGAAGAAATTAGAAGAATTCTTCAAATTTTATCACGAAGAACCAAAAACAATC
>JAAFHC010000119.1 GCA_010906935.1 Gelidibacter sp. | reverse complement strand
ATGTATGGAATCATTGGTTCTGCTGTTCTTTTGGGGATGATAAGCATGTTATTATTTAAGAAAAAGATGGTTAAAACTTTTGAAGGAGAAGAAATTCATGTAACGCCAAAAAAAGAGGGATTGTATCGCAATCTTTTGGGCGGAATTCTATTTGGATTGGGTTGGGCATTGGCTGGCGCTTGTCCTGGACCAATGTTTGTGCTCATCGGTAAAGGCGTTGTTTCCATTTTGGTGGTCATTTTCGGCGCTACGTTGGGGGCGTTTTTTTACGGAGTATATAAAGATAAATTACCTCATTAATAAGGGATGAAAATACACGACATTGTTGCAGCTAATTTTTCTGATTTATTTGAGGAAAATTTACGTATTGAAATTTGCAATAATGGCATTTTAAAATCTATTGAGGCCGATAAAATAATTATAGATGTTAGGACGGATATTGAGTTTATTCCCTTAATTGTTTCCGGAATTGTAAAAGTAAAGCGACGCGACGGAAAAGGAAATGGTATTTTTTTGCATTATTTAACGGCAAAACAAACAAGCGCAATCGCCATAACTTATGCAATTGAAAATAAAAAATGTGACATTAGGCTGAAAGCTGAAAGTAACGTAACATACATAGCAATCCCTGCGAAAGTTGTAATTTCGTGGTTTTTAAAATACGGCACGTGGCGTTCCTTTTATTTTAAATTGAATCAACAGCAAACGGCCTTTTTAATTGAAAAAATAAATGACATCGCTTTTGAAAATTTAGAGTTTAGGTTGTTAAAATATTTGGAATATAACAGTTTAATAACCAATGAAAATACAATCAATAAAAAGCATTTTGACATTGCGCGCGATTTAAAGGTTTCCCGAGAAGCAGTATCAAGAATTCTAGAAAAACTGGAAAAAGATGAAACAGTAACATTGGGAAGAAATAAAATTACCCTGAATTAATGGAGTTATTAGATAAATTTGGCAGAAAAATTACCTATTTGCGATTGGCAGTCACCGACCGTTGCAATTTGCGTTGTCAATACTGTATGCCTGCTCACGGAATTGACATCGTAGACAGAAAAGAACTCCTTTCCTATAAAGAAATGTACCGAATTACCCGCGTACTTTCTGAATTGGGCGTTAATAAAGTCCGTCTTACTGGTGGCGAACCTTTTGTGCGAAAAGACTTTGTGAATTTTTTGGAATCGCTTTCTTTTAATGACAAGCTTGATGAAATTAACATCACCACCAACGGCGCTTTAATCTCAAACCATATTGATGAATTAGAGAAATATAAAATCAATGCCATTAATTTAAGTTTAGACAGTCTTCAGAAGGAAAAGTTTGCAAAAATTACACGAAGGGATGTTTTTGACAATGTTTACGACACTTTTGAAAAATTGGAGAAAAGCAATTTAAAATTAAAATTGAATGTAGTGGTACAATCGGGTGTAAATACTGATGAGATTATTGATTTTATTGAGCTTACCAAAAATAAAAACATCGCCGTTCGTTTTATTGAAGAAATGCCTTTTAACGGAAAAGGGCAAAGAGACATTTCTGAAGTTTGGAATTTTAAAAAAATACTGAACCATATCAAAAATAATTATTTGAATGTTGAACCTATTTTATCCAAAAAATCATCTACTTCAGTAAATTATCGCATTCCAAATTACCAAGGTACTTTTGGCATTATTCCTGCGTTTACACGAACTATTTGCAACGACTGCGACCGAATTCGAATTACTTCCACAGGTTTGTTTAAAAACTGTTTGTTTGATGGCGGTGTGTTTAACGTTCGTGATTTTATAAGAAATGGCGCCAGCGATAATGAACTAAAACAACTATTTATAGATACCGTTCATCACAAACCAGAAAACGGATTTATTGCTGAAGCTGCTCGCGGAAATGCGGTATCGGAAAGCATGTCTACAATAGGTGGGTAGTGTTCAATGGACAATTATTTTTTTTTGAATGTCTATAAAATCGGCATTTTTGGGCTTGTTTAAGCATCGCATTACGCTGTTCGGCGAACAATTCACTGCGCATTATTTTATTTTCAAAGCAACACTAAATTTCAAAAAAATTTAAAACACGTTTAACATATAGTTCATTTTATTAAACAATTTATTGCTATTTTCAATTCTACCAGCCATATTTTCTTGGATATTTGAACTATATATTATTATATTTTTTGTTACTAAATTTATTTTGTTTAATATATTAGGTATTATGTTAAACAATTAGTATCTTTGTCCTAAAATATTTATAGGATGAAAGCCAAAAAGAAACTCACTGCGAATATGTTGTTTTCAAATTACATGAATTATGTTTTGGAAAATAATGCAAATCCTTCATCGGTCTACTCTTTTGCAAAGGAAAATAATTTTGATGAAGCTGATTTTTACAAATTTTATGGTTCTTTTGAAGCCTTGGAAAAGGCTGTTTTTGCCACATTTTTCGACAATACTGTTGAAATGCTAGCCAAAAGTGAAGAGTTCCAGTCTTTTGATGCAAGAAATAAATTGTTGAGTTTTTACTTTACTTTTTTTGAAATCTTGACAGCCAACAGAAGTTATGTGGTTTATGCTTTAAAAATGCATAAAAATAATATGAAAGCTTTGGGAAAATTGTCCGATTTAAAACATCGATTTACCCAATTTGTGAGCGAACTGGAAATAGAAATGATTGATGTGAAACAAGAGAAATTAAAAAAATTTCAAGAAAAGTCGCTTGAAGAAAGCGCTTGGATCCAATTGTTGATTACCATGAAATTTTGGTTGGACGACACGTCTGCTTCATTTGAAAAAACAGATATTTTTATAGAAAAATCGTTAAACGCAAGTTTCGATTTGTTAAATGTTCAACCGTTAAAAAGCATTATCGATTTGGGTAAATTTTTATTCAAAGAAAAAATGAATCCAAGACTTTAAGCTTATGAAGACAATCGATTATATTCCTACATCAAAAATTTCGCGGGCTTCAAAATTGGTGCAAACTGGCGCAAAAGTGGGTGTTAATTACCTTAAATTTTATGGTGATAAACTCATTAATTCTGAAGTTGATGCCAAAGAAAGATTGAACCAATCAAATGCTGCTGATATTTACGACGGACTCAAAAATTTAAAGGGAAGCGCTCTAAAAGTTGCCCAAATGCTGAGCATGGAAAAAAACATATTGCCAAGCGCTTATGTTGAAAAGTTTTCCTTGGCGCAGTTTTCCGTTCCGCCATTGTCTCCGGCTTTGGTTTTAAAAACCTTTAAAAGGTATTTTGGAAAATCGCCCAACGAAATT
Organism: Gelidibacter sp.; assembly: GCA_010906935.1. Lineage (GTDB taxonomy): Bacteria > Bacteroidota > Bacteroidia > Flavobacteriales > Flavobacteriaceae > Lutibacter. Next base: position 5,703 of record JAAFHC010000119.1, on the reverse strand, counting down.
TATGATACTTTTAATGCAGCATCTGTAAATGCTGCAAGTATAGGTCAGGTTCACAGAGCCGAAAAAGACGGTAAAAAATTAGCCGTAAAAATCCAATATCCAGGTATTGCTGGTAGTATTTCTTCCGATTTGGCGATGGTGAAACCTATTGCCATAAGCATGTTCAATATCAAAGGAAAAGGATCCGACCGCTATTTTAAGGAAGTGGAAGACAAACTTATTGAAGAAACGAATTATTTATTGGAAATAAAGCAAAGTAAAGAAATTTCAAAAGCTTGCGCACATATTCCAAATTTGCTTTTTCCAACCTATTATGAAGCGCTTTCTACAGAGCAAATCATCACGATGGATTGGATGACCGGTTTGCACCTTTCTGAATTTACGAAAGTAAATACCAATCAAAAAAAGTCCGATAAATTGGGACAAGCTTTATGGGATTTTTTCATGTTTCAAATTCATGTGCTTAAAAAAGTGCACGCAGATCCGCATCCTGGAAATTTTCTGATTACAAAAAACACAGAACTTGTTGCGCTTGATTTTGGGTGTATCAAAGAAATCCCTAACGATTTTTATGTGCCTTATTTTGAATTGGTGAATCCGGAAATGATTAACAATCCGACTATTTTTAGAGAAAAACTGTTCGAATTGGAAATTTTAAGAGAAGATGATTCAAAAGATGAGATTGTGTTTTTTACTGGAATGTTTCACGAAATGTTGACTTTATTTACACGACCATTTCAGCAGGAAAAATTTGATTTTTCAGATCCTGTTTTCTTTCAAAAAATTGCCTCATTGGCCGAAAGTTATGCCAAAAGCACTGAGCTTAAAAACATGAACGGAAACCGAGGTTCCAAACATTTCATATACATCAACAGAACATTTTTCGGTCTCTATAATTTAATGTACGATTTAAAAGCACAGCACGTAATGATAAATAGCTATAAAACGCTTTAAAAAATGCGAAATGATCGCTGCTGATTACATCGAAAATAAAGAGCAAAACGCTGTTGCAATTGATAGAATTATTGAAATGGCCTGGGAAGACAGAACGCCTTTTGAGGCCATTCATTACCAGTTTGGTTTGGCTGAAAAAGAAGTGATTAAATTGATGCGAAATGAATTAAAATTGACCAGTTTTAATTTGTGGCGCAAAAGGGTAAACAGTAAAATAAGCCAGAAGCATTTAAAAAAGAGAAGTGAAGAAATCACCCGTTTTAAATGCTCCAGGCAACGGACAATCAGTATAAATAAAATTTCAAAACGTTAGCGAAATCTAATAATATAACTCAAATGCACTTCACCCAAAACGACATCAAAAATCTGGAACGCGTTCAAAAGTTAAATCTGATTAATTCAATTACCGGCATAAAACCAGCAAATTTAATTGGCACAATTTCGTCGAAGCAAGAGACAAATTTGGCTATTTTTAGTTCGGTGATGCATTTGGGAAGCGACCCCGCGCTATTGGGTTTTGTTTTAAGGCCATCTCAAGATGTGCCACGACACACGTTTGAAAACATTATGGAAAATGGGTTTTATACCATCAATCACGTGCAAACTTCTTTTATTGAAAAAGCGCATTACACCTCAACCAAATTTAAAAAAGAAGAATCTGAATTTGAAAAATGCAAATTAACTGAAGAATTTATTGCCGGTTTTAAAGCGCCGTTTGTGAAAGAAAGCACTATAAAATTGGGGATGAAATTTGCGGAAAGTGTTCCAATCAAACTGAACAATACTCTCTTAATCATTGGGGAAATAGTGCATTTAATTATTCCCGACACCGCTATTGATTCTAAAGGTTATATGGATCTTGGGATGTTGAATAGTGTTGGAATCTCTGGCCTCAACAGTTACTATAAATTGGAAAAAATAACCGATTTTCCTTTTGCACGCCCAAACGAATTGCCCAATTTTTCTGAATAAATAAAGTTAACATTAACTTTTATTTTCTTCGATATTTAATTTTATATTTTTTTAGTGTGACGTTTGTATCCCATATTTTGCTTTAAAACTCCTATATTTGTTGCTTATAATTTCACAACAAATGGATTTAATCAAAGTAAAAGAAGCATTAGAAATTGTTGTAAATAATTCTCAAAATTTCGGAATTGAAGAAGTGGATTTTTTAAATTCCTCTGGAAGAATTTTAAAAGAAAATATTTTTGCCGATCGTGATTTTCCACCATTTGACAGGGTAAGTATGGACGGAATTGCAATTTCCTCGGAAGCTTTTAATAAAGGACAACGCTCCTTTAAAATCGAAGGAATTCAGGCTGCCGGAAGTGAAAAATTAACACTTCAAAATCCGGTAAATTGTATGGAAGCGATGACTGGTGCCGTGTTGCCAAAAAATACCGATGCTGTAATTCAATATGAACTGTTGACTATTGAAAACGGAATTGCAACGATAAATTTAGAGGCTGTAAAAAGCTTTCAGAATATTCATTTAAAAGGAACCGACAAAAAACAGGGCGATTTATTGGTAAAAGAAAACACACTTATTTCTCCTGCTGAAATTGGCGTTTTTGCCACTGTTGGTAAATCCATAATTAAAGTTGCAAAACAGCCAAAAGTGATCATTGTTTCAACAGGCAATGAATTGGTTGAAGTTGCTGAAAACCCAGCGGATTACCAAATTAGGAGAAGCAATGTTTTTACCATGGTTTCTTTGTTGGAAAAACTTCAAATAAAAGCAGAAACATTGCATATTTTGGACGATAAAGAAGTGCTTTTAACCAAAATTGAATCGTTATTGAATAATTACGATGTGCTTATTTTTAGCGGTGCGGTTTCCAAAGGAAAATTCGATTTTATTCCAGAGGTTTTAAGTGAATTGGGCGTAAAAAAACTTTTTCACGAAGTAAAACAACGTCCGGGAAAACCATTTTGGTTTGGTAAAAAAGGTTACACTGAGCGGAGTCGAAGTGAGAAAGTTGTATTTGCTTTCCCAGGAAATCCAGTATCAACTTTTGTAAATTGTTTAAAATATTTTTATCCGTGGTATTATAAATCCGTTGGCTTGAATTTTGAAAACAAACAAGAGGCTATTTTAAGCGAAGATTTTTATTTTAAACCTGAAATGACTTATTTTTTGCAGGTAAAATTAAACCAGATTGAAGGGGAATTATGGGCAACGCCCATTTCGGGAAAAGGTTCGGGCGATTTGGCTAATTTGGCTGATGCCGATGCTTTTTTGGAATTGCCGGATAATCGCAGTAATTTTACCAAAGGAGAAGTTTTTCCTGTAATCAATTATCGATAGTAAACTGTCATTCTGAACTTGTTTCAGGATCTTACAATTATGAAAGAAAAATTCACGCATATAGGAGAAAGAAACCAGCCAAAAATGGTAAATGTAGGCGATAAAGAAGTAACCAACAGAGTTGCAACCGCAAAGGCAACGATGTTTTTGGGTTCAGCAATTATTGCGCATTTTGAAGATAAAGAGTTGGTAACCAAAAAAGGACCGGTTTTTCAAACAGCCATTATTTCTGGAATTCAAGCAGTTAAAAAAACATCGGAACTGATTCCAATGTGCCATCCGTTATTGATTAATGGCGTTGATATTGACATTGAAATTACCGACAAAGAAAACATAGAGATTGTATGCACCGTTTCTATCGAAGGGAAAACTGGCGTTGAAATGGAAGCGCTAACTGGCGCTACTATTGCTGCATTAACGGTGTACGATATGTGCAAATCCATTTCTCAAAAAATGGTGATTAAAGAAGTGAAATTGGTGAAAAAATCTGGTGGAAAAAGCGATATCAAAAATGAATAAACATCAAAAACACGCAAAACTTAAATTAAGGGAAAACGATAATTTTGCCACAAACGAAATTTCGATTGTTGGCACAAAATGCAACGTAATTGCTGATTTGGTTCAGCAAGTTTCTAAAAAATTGGCTTCTTATAAATTAGCGTATTTGGATGCTTCACATGCTGAAGAAATTGAACAAAAATCAATTGATTCTTTTACTTTTCATACCAAGGGAACTACAAATATTTCAGCAGAAATTGGGGTAAATAAATTCAATCAGCGCATTCAGTTTTCACAATACGATTTTTTGTTTATCAACGGAAATCATTACGAAGGCGCCAAACAAATATTGATTTTAGACAACGAAAAAGAAGCTTCTGTTTTAAAAAGATTGGATCAACTAAACAACATTCAATTTGTTGTAAAATTAATGGATGACGGCAAATATTTCGATTTTTTGGTAGAAAAGCATCCGCAGATAAAAAATCTTTTATGTTATCACATCAGTGAAATTGATAAAATTTCAAAACATATTGAAAATTTAATCAAAGAAAAAATGGCACCGATTCAAGGCTTGATTTTGGCCGGCGGAAAAAGCACCAGAATGGGCACCGATAAGGGCACGCTTAACTTTTATGGAAAAAACCAACGCGATGTGGCGATTGAATTGTTGGAAAAACACCACTTAAAAACATATTTATCCGTTAGAGAGGACCAAGAAATAGGAATAGAAAATAAAATAACTGACAAATTTGTTGGTTTGGGTCCGTTTGGAGCTATTTGTTCCGCGTTTCAAGAAAATCCGGATGTGGCTTGGCTGGTTTTGGCAACCGACTTGCCTTTTGTCAACGATGAGGTTATTAATTTGTTGCTAAAACATAGAAATCCGTCAAAAATTGCCACAACAATAAAGGGAAAAAACAAAGAATTCCCAGAACCTTTAATTACCATTTGGGAACCAAAAAGCTATCCGATATTATTAAATTATTTAGCTCAGGGATATTCTTGTCCGAGAAAAGTTTTGCTCAATTCCGACATTGAAATTATTGAAGTGGACGATAATTTAATTCGGAATATCAATACGCCAGAAGAATTTAAGGCTGCACGCAAAGAAATTAACGACTAAAATAATGTCAAATTTAACCTGAAAGGCAAACGAATTTTAAACCAATCATGAATTTAAATAAAGACACTTATTTTCAACGGCAAACCACTTTATCAGAAATTGGTGAGGCCGGACAAGATTTGTTGCAAAAGGCAAAAGTGTTGGTTATTGGCTGTGGAGGTTTGGGAAATCCGATTGCCATTTATTTGGCGACAAGCGGCGTTGGAGAACTTCATTTGGTTGATTTTGATACGGTTTCTGTTTCAAATTTACACCGACAGGTTTTTTTCAAAATAAAAGATATTCAGCAGCCAAAAGCGGAAGTTCTTGCAAATGAAATTAAAAAAAGAGCGCCTTTTACCAAAGTTTCATTTACCAATGAAGCGGTGACAAAAAATTCAATTTTGGAACTGGTTTCAAAATTTGATGTGGTTGTTGATGCCACCGATAATTTAGGGATAAAGTATTTGATAAATGATGCCTGCGTGTTGTCTAAAAAACCATTGGTTTATGGCTCGCTGTATAAGTTTGACGGTTATGTGGCAACTTTTAACGTGCAAAACAAGGAGGGCGATTTTTCGTGTAATTTACGCGATGCGTTTCCAAAAATCGCCACAGATATTCCCAATTGTGAAGAAGCTGGAACAATGAATCCCATTGTTGGTATTATCTCGCTTTTACAGGTAAATGAGGTCATAAAATTAATCACGAAAACCGGCAAATTATTGACTAATCAATTGTTGATTTACAATGCTTTGGAGAATACGCAGTTCAAAATGAACTTAAAGAAAAATAAAGATTTAGACATAAAATCTATTTTTGAAAATTCTGAGTA
>JAAFHC010000118.1 GCA_010906935.1 Gelidibacter sp. | reverse complement strand
TCAATATTATTGATACTCCTGGTCACGCCGATTTTGGTGGTGAAGTGGAAAGGGTATTAAATATGGCAGATGGTGTTTTATTGTTGGTGGATGCATTTGAAGGTCCAATGCCACAAACACGTTTTGTTTTAGGTAAAGCGTTAGAGTTGGGTTTAACGCCAATATTGGTGGTAAATAAAGTTGATAAAGAGAACTGCACCCCTGATATAGTGCACGAAAAAGTATTCGATTTAATGTGTGCTTTAGATGCAACTGAAGAGCAACTTCATTTTGCCACAATTTATGGTTCAGCCAAACATAATTGGATGAATACGGATTGGAGAGAACAAACCGATAATATTGTGCCATTATTAGACGCTATATTAGAAAATATTCCTGAGGCTCCTTATTACGAAGGAACTCCTCAAATGCAAATTACTTCTTTAGATTTTACGTCATTTGTCGGTCGTATTGCTATTGGTCGTGTTTATAGAGGCGATTTGGTTGAAGGTAAGGATTATGCAATTTGTAAAGCGGATGGTAGTTTTAAAAAAGTACGTATCAAAGAGCTTCATACTTTCGAAGGTATGGGTAAAGACAGAGCAACTTCGGTTAGAAGTGGCGATATTTGTGCCATAACAGGTATTGAAGGTTTTGAAATTGGCGATACCATAGCAGATCTTGAAAATCCCGAACCATTAACCAGGCTAAAAGTGGATCAACCTACTATGAGTATGTTGTTCACCATTAATAATTCACCTTTTTATGGAAAAGAAGGAAAATTTGTGACTTCTCGTCATTTACGTGACAGATTGTACAAAGAAATTGAAAAGAATTTGGCCCTTAGGGTAGAAGATACAGATAGTGAAGACCGATTTAATGTTTACGGTCGCGGAATTTTGCATTTATCTGTATTGATTGAAACAATGCGTAGAGAAGGTTACGAATTACAAGTGGGAAGACCGCAAGTAATTATGAAAGATATCGACGGCGTTAAATGTGAACCTTATGAAACACTTGTGATAGATGTTCCTGAAGAATTATCCAGCAAAGTAATTAACCTGGTATCCTTAAAAAAAGGAGATTTATTAATTATGGAACCTAAAGGCGATTTACAACATTTAGAATTTTCCATTCCTTCAAGAGGCCTAATAGGTTTGCGTAATAAATTATTGACAGCAACTGCCGGTACCGCCATCATCAACCATAATTTTGTGGAGTTTAGCCCTTACAAAGGTGATTTTAATGAAGTTGTAAATGGTGCTTTAATTTCTGCGGAAGCAGGAAGGAAAAGCAACGGCTTATGCAATTGATAAATTGGGAGATAGAGGTATTTTCTTTATAGATATCAACCAGGAAATTTATAAAGGCCAAGTTGTTGGTGAAAATAACCGACAAGATGATATGTCTATCAACCTTATAAAAGGTAAAAAATTAACGAACGTTCGTAAATCTGGAACAGATACTGCCGTAAACATTGCGCCTAAAAAAGAATTTTCTTTGGAAGAATGTATGGAGTATATTAAAGATGATGAATATTTAGAAGTTACGCCACTAAGTTTGCGTATGCGAAAAATTAATTTTAAATAAACTTTTACTTAAATATAATAGAAGCGCTTTCATTAATTTGAAAGCGCTTTTTTTTATAAAAAAAATTGACAAAATGATGCCAATTTCATTTATTTTCTATTTACCCATCCTATAAATGTCCGGTTTATTAACAGTAATAGGGTAGGTATAGTTACTAATATTTTGCGTTTTATAAGATAAAATAACCATACTTATTAACAATTTCAAATACCTTCCTAAAAACAAACACATTATTTTCAGCCTAAAAAAAATAGATCCATAAATTTAACGGAAAACTTTAAATCTAGAGAAGTTAGCATAAATACCTTGTGAACATAAGGGTTTTCAATAAAGTACCGTTTAATTAAAAGACGCTAAACCAAACGATTAGATACAGTCATTCCACCATTTAATATGGATTTATAAAAATAAAATGAAAGTTTTTAACAAAAATATTTGGTTGTTTAAACTTTTGTACATACATTTGATGTATATACAATAGTAGTATAGATAATTGTTGTCCCCCGAAGTTGAATAAAAATGATAAAAAGGAAGAGTTAAGCTTACCTGATTATACAATTGAGAATATATTGCAAACAGGTAATTGGATGAATGAAAGTTTTTCAGATCATTTAAAACAATTTGCTTTATCAATTCAACAATATCAAGTATTACGTTCTTTAAGAGAATTGAAAGGAGAACCCGCAAATCTTTTGACTTTGCAAGCCGAAATGGTGAGTAAAAACAGCAATACAACGCGTTTGGTTGAAAAATTACGGTTAAAAGGTTTGATAAGCAGAATTCAAAGTGAAGAGAATAGGAGGATGGTAGAAATCAGAATCACCGAGAGTGGTTTAAATTTGTTGGGTGAAATTGACGATGTTCATTCAGATTTTAAAACCGGAGTGGTTGAAAACTTAACTGAAGATGAAATTCTGACGCTGAACAAATTATTGGAAAAAATTAGGAATAAATAAATCAACCCCAAATTAAATTGGTTATTTTCAAAATAATGAGTTGTTACCCCCAACCAGTTATAAAAAAAGAACCTAAAATAAATAGTAAGAATTAATTACGTAGTAAGAATTAATTAAAAAGTAAGAATAAGAATTAATAGTAAGAAATTAATTGATTGGTAAGAAAAATCAAGAACCTTTAAAACCTTTAAGAATTTATGAAAGAGTAAACAACCCTTTGAGGTAGTATCACTGTAGTCACATACTTAAAAAAGCAATCCGAAAATGCTTTTACAAAGTTAGATGGTTAGTAAGAACCTTGATGCTACCTCTTTTTTTATTAAATGATCGTTAAGAATACATAAATCAACCCCCAACTCCAAAACCCCAAAAACATGAGTTCAATATTATTAATCATATTAATAATAGTTTCTCTGGCTGTTATGTTCAGTAGCAGTAAGTTTCAAAGCGGAATTAAAAACCCCGCGCCTTTGAAACATTTATTTACTATAGATTTATCTGATTATCTGCAATTCAAATTGTTGAAATCAGATAAATCTTTAGGTATAATTAAAATCAGCCGTAACACATTTATCCAAAAGCCACCTTTCCCACAACGGTAACTGGAAGATAAATACTGCGGCTGTATTTTTTTGAAATGAAGTTTGCCTATTAAAATGTTAAAAAAAATAGCACTTTTTTAGATTAACCAAAAAAATAAAAATCACCTATTCTTTAATAAATTTAAAGAATAGGTTATAAAATATGAATAGAAAATCTTGGAATTATGGTTTTAAATAAAGAGAAGAATACCAGTAGCAATCGAAAAAAATTAAAGCGTATTTACATAAATACACTCATTCCGTATTTTAAATTTAAAAATAAAAATGGGAGATTAATAACCCCAAGAATGTGCAGTATTGCATTATAAAATGAAAAAACTGTTGTCCCCACAACTAAAAAAAACAGTTGTAACTATCTTTTAATTGTCGTCCCCACAACGGTAGTATAAAAAAGATACAGATGTTACAACTGCTTTTTAAAATTTTATTTATTAAAAAACAGCCGCGAAAATCTCGAAAAAAACTGTCGTCCCCACGAAAATTTTTTTACTGCAAGCATCACGACTGTAAATCTTTTAAATATATTTTAGAACTAAACTAAAAGATTAAATATTCTTGAACTTTATTTAGATGATGTAAATGTAAAATATATCACTTATAATTCCAATTATTTTTATATTTTATTTTAAGCCGTAAATCGCTTTGATATTGATAAAAGTTTTTTAATTTTATTTGCGTTTAAGCATATAAAAATGATAAATAACAGTTTTACCTACACTTTAATTGTTTCTGAAAATGAGATTGATACTTTAAATCATGTGAACAATGTAACTTATTTGCAATGGGTGCAAAAGGTGGCTGAAAAACATTGGAGTGCGATTTGCAATACTGACATTAACGACCATTATGTTTGGGTTGTCATTAGGCACGAAATTGATTATTTTTTGCCAGCAATGTTACACGACGAAATTATAGTAACTACTTATATTGGTGATTCTTACGGTGTAAAATCGGAACGTTTTGTGGAGATTAGAAAGGCTGATAAATTATTGGCAAAAGCAAAAACCATTTGGTGTTTGCTAGATAAAAATACGATGAAACCTGTAAAAGTTCCTTCAGAAATAATGGATATTCTTCAAACTAAAAAAGGCATAAATTAAGTTTTAACTTATACTGATTTATTTTTTTCTTCGATCCATTTCGACATATATTTTGTGCTTTTTAAAGTGTGATGCTGCAATATGGCTCCCAAAAAGTTTTTTAATCGGTGTTCCACCAAATTTTTTGTAATATTTTTAATTTTCTTCAGCAGTTTCTTTTCGTATTTTTCTTTTGAAAAGCAGGAATTAATGATCTCAATTCCGTTTTGTTGTGCTTTATTCCAAAGATTTTCATCGGTATATAGCTCAACTGATTTTAATGTAAATTCAACGGGATCGTCAGTAATAAATCCATTCCAAGGTAACTTATCGTGCATCGCCTCGGCGCCAATGTTGGTGGTAACGCTTGGTGTTCCAAATTGCATAGCATGAATTAATTTTCCTTTTAAACCAGCTCCAAACTGCAGTGGTGCTAAACAAACTCTTGCATTTGTGAAAATAACTTCTGCATTTTCAACCCAACCTTTTATGATAAACCCGTCTTTTTTATTATTCAATTGTTGCACTTTTTCCGCAGTATAAGCACCATACACATGCAATTGGGCTTCTGGTAATTTTTCGCGTATTAATGGCCAAATAACTGTCTTTAAATATTGGACTGAATTCCAATTGGGTTCGTGTTTAAAATTTCCTATGGAAATAAAATGATTTCGATTTTCGAAAGAAGGATAGGAGCGAAGGTTTTCTAAATTTATCTTGTTCAATAAAAAAGGCACATAAAGCAGCAATGATTTATCAATTTTAAATATTTTTTTCAGTAATTTCATTTCATATTTTGAAATGATGAGTGTTAAATCACAGCGATAAATACTCGCAATTTCGCGTTTTGCCAAATCATTTGTCAAGTGTTTTAACGTAACTTTTTCATTATTTTGATAAGCAATTTGCCTGGCATTTCGTAAAAAATGCAAATCCTCAGTGTCTAAAATTCTGATAGCTTCCGGACAATTTTCGGTAACTCTCCAGCCAAACTGTTCTTCAGTTAAAAAGCGATCAAACAAAACAAAGTCCGGATTTATATCTTTAATCAGTTTATCAAAATTTGAATTATTTAACTGAACATCAAATGTTTGAATGTTTAAAGTTTCTAAATCGAATGATTTGTCTGTTTTTGAGGCAGCGCAAACAAAAGTAATGGTAAAACTTTTTTTTTGAAATAAATCAATCAATTGCAGCATTCTGCTTCCTGCCGCCGTAGAATTTGGTTCAGGCCAAACAAATCCGATAATTAAAAGGTTTTTCATATTATTTCAAAAGTAGTAATTTATGAGAGTCTATTAAATGTATTGGGGATAAAAAAAGCCTGAATTATATTTTCCAGACTTTTAAAATTTTGAGGAATCATTTTTTAAGAAATCCAACCTTCTTTGGCTGATTTTCTTGAATACCATATTAAAAATATAGCAATTACAATAACTACAATGGACCAAATCATGTGTTGAAGTGGCACTTCCATAAATTTTTGAATAAATAGGTTGTAAGTTGATAGGATAATTACGGATGCAAATGATAGCATAAAAAGTATTGCTGCCCATTTTTTCCGCATCAAAAGTCCCACGCATCCAAATACGCCGGCAAAAACTGCAATTGCAAAAGCGCCAGTTACCCAAGCGGGAACATTGCTATAATAAGCTTGTTCGCCTTCTGAAAGCGCTTTTAAGACTTCATCGGTCATATAAGCTTGGCCTAAATAGGCGGCAACACCCATAATATTCCAAAGTAATGCCAAAACGCTAATAATCCAAAAAGCGCTTGTCGGTTTGTTGGTTTTTTTAGTCATAATTCAAAATGTTGGTTAGTATTGGTTATTGGTTTCAGAAAAGAGAAATAAAATTAAGTAATTTATTGAATATAAGCAAATTGTTAAAATTTAAAGGATTTGACTTTTATTCAGAAAATAAAAAATTAAAGCTATTTTTCATTGATGCTATTGGGCAATAAAATATTGTTTATTAATTATTATTTTCTTAAAGTTGTATCAGTAATAAAATTGAAGAATTAAGCAAAGCTGTGTAATTCATTGAAACTCAAAATTAAATTAAAAAAAGTTTCGCGAAAATTAAAATGGAAAGGTTATATTTGCAAAAGTTTCTGTAAAAATTAAATAGCTTTATTGGTTTTTCAGAAATAGTCATTGCAATAATTGGATAAATCATTGTGTAAATCAATCTTAAAAATTGTTATTTTACAATTTTTCGTTTCATATTAAAATGACAACCTTAACTGTTTAGGAAACAACAGATTAAATAATAAAATTTAACATAATTAATGGCTGGATCACAGGAAACCTTTGGTAAAAAAGAAAGAGAAAAAAAGCGTCTAAAAAAGAAGCAAGATAAACTTATTAAAAAAGAAGAGCGTAAAGCTGGCGGACAGGAAAGTGAGTTTATATATGTGGATGAATTTGGACAGCTAACCGATACGCCAATGGATCCATCCAAAAAAATAAAAGTGGAAGCCTCTAGCATAGAAATTGGTGTTCCTAAAAAAGAAGACAGAGAAGTTGAGGAGACAGAAAAAAAAGGAAAGGTGTCCTTTTTTGACAGTTCAAAGGGTTTTGGTTTTATTATTGAGAACGAGTCTCAAGAAAAATATTTTGTTCACGTAAGCGGATTGTTGGAAGAAATTAAAGAAAACGATAAAGTGAGTTTTGAACTTGAGCGCGGATTGAAAGGAATGAATGCCGTAAGAGTTAAGAAAGTATAAGTTGAAATAAACATAAATTTATAAAAAAAGCCGCTTTTTAAGCGGCTTTTTTTATGTTTTTTTTCGAAATATCTTTTGTCTAAATCCTTTTTTTTACAAATTTAAAAACAATCAAAGACTCATTTTTAGGATAAATAATAAATAGTTAAAGCCTTACGAATAAGCGTATATTTGCATCTTTCAAAAATAAAATTATGGCCACATTTTCAGCATTAGGGATTCGCAAAGAATATATAGAAGCATTAAAAGAATTAGGAATTAAAACTCCTACAGAAATTCAGGAAAAAGCAATTCCAATTTTGTTGAGTTCTAAAACCGATTTTATTGGATTGGCGCAAACCGGAACCGGTAAAACGGCTGCTTTCGGATTGCCAATATTGCACAATATTAACGCTTCTTTGCCTTATACCCAAGCTTTAATTTTGGCCCCAACACGTGAATTGGTGCAACAAATAAAAAAGCAACTGTTTAAATTTACCAAATATTCCGAAGATAAAATTTTTGTTGAAGGGGTTTATGGTGGTGAAAAAATAGATATTCAAATGAAATCCTTAAAAAGAACCACGCATATTATTGTGGCGACTCCGGGACGATTGCTTGATTTAATTGAAAGGGGAGAAGTTGATTTAAAGAAAATATCAACCATAGTGTTGGATGAAGCGGATGAAATGTTGAGTATGGGTTTTAAACAGGATTTAAACCGGATTTTAAAATTTACGAGCGGTTCAAGAAATACGTGGTTATTTTCGGCAACAATGCCTGAAGAAATTCTAAAAATCATAAAAACTTATATGGCTGCAAATACGCCTAAAGTTGCCGTAAACAAAAAGGATTTGGTAAATGTAAATATTACCCATCAATATATTAAGACGGAAGTAAAAGACAAGGTTAACCTGCTCATTAAAATATTAGAACGAAGAAGTACAGACAGGGGAATTATTTTTTGCAGAACAAAAGCCGGTGTTCAAAATTTAACTGCGCAATTGAAAGAAGAAGGTTTTTCCGTTGAAGCCTTAGAAGGCGATATGCAACAAAAAGAACGGGATAAGGTAATGCGTGCCTTTAAAAACGGAAGTCTGCAAGTTTTAATTTCAACAGATGTTTCTGCAAGGGGCATTGACGTAGATAATTTGGCGTTCATAATTCACCATCAACTGCCTGAGCAATTGGAATATTATACACATAGAAGCGGTAGAACTGCAAGAGCAGGAAAAACCGGATTTTCAATTGCCCTAATTGTTCCTAACGAAGTCCAAAGAATCCACGAAATTCAGAAAGAATTGGGCATTAAATTTATTGAAATTTCAATTTAAATAAAAGAAACAGGACATTTATACATTTATAAATGAAAAGTAAAAAGCATTGTAATATTCCTATATTTATTCCGCAATTGGCTTGTCCACACCAATGTGTATTTTGTAATCAGGAAAAAATAAGCGCTACTTTTTCAGTCCCCAAACCCAATGAAATCGCGGCTATTATTGATGATTATCTTGAAACCATACCCAATAATAAAGAAATTAACATTGCTTTTTTTGGCGGAAGCTTTACCGGAATTCCCAGAAATGAAATGATTGCCTATTTAGAAGCTGCTTATGAATATGTAAAAGATGGTAAAGTTCAAGGCATTCGTTTATCGACAAAACCGGATTATATTACTGATGATATATTGGATATTCTTGAAAAATACGGTGTAACTTCAATAGAGTTAGGTGCGCAGTCAACAAATAACAAGGTATTGTTAAAATCGGGGAGAGGTCATAAGTTTGATGCTATCGAAAAAGCAGCTAACCTCATTCGCAAAAGAGACTTTGAACTTGGATTACAGATGATGCTTGGCCTTCCTTATGATACATTAGAACTTGCAATACAAACTGCAAAGGACATTGTTAGGCTGGGAGCAGATACTACACGCATTTATCCAACAGTCGTTGTAAAAGGAACCGTATTGGAAAAAATGTATGAAAGAGGAGATTATAAGGTGTTCTCACTTGATGAGGCCATCCTTTGGAGTAAAGAGGTTCTGAAAATATTTAATGCTGCATCCATTAAAGTGCTCCGGGTTGGATTGCATCCTTCAGAAGAACTTGAGCTTGGAAAGTCACTTGTAGCCGGCCCAATTCACCCATCTTTTAAAGAAATGGTGTTAACGGCTTTATGGGGCGATATTCTTTATGAAAAGTTGGAAAAAAAGGGTCATTCGATTGTAAGTGTTTCCAGTAAACAATTGAATTACGCCATTGGATATAAAGGAAAAAACAGAAATGATTTAAAAATGAAAGGTTTTGATATCAATTTTGTCGTTGATTCTTTTCTTAAAGATTTTGAATTAAATGTATGCTATAATTGATCAACGCAGTCCTGAGGTTGTAAAAAATAACCTAGCCAAATATGTCGATGATGTATTTGAGTTCTCTAGTGAAAATATTACTTATAATTCCATTTCTGGCCATCCAGATATTTTTATGTTTCAGGATTCAAAAAAGCTTATCATAGCGCCGAATTCTCCTAAAAATTTATTTGATTTTCTGAATAAAAAGAAAGTTAATTATGCTTTAGGAATAAAAGATGTTGGTGAATCATTGGAAGAAAGTTCCCGATATAATTGTTACAGCACCAAAGATTATTTTTTCAGCAATCAAGGGAAACCGGATGAGTCAATTCAAAATTATTGTGCAAATAA
>JAAFHC010000117.1 GCA_010906935.1 Gelidibacter sp. | reverse complement strand
AAGCATTGGCCAAAGGAGAAATTGATTTGTTGGTAACCGCTCCCATTAATAAGGAGAACATTCAGTCGGAAGAATTTAAATTTCCCGGTCATACGGAATATTTAGAATCGAAATTAGAAGGAAAAAGTTTAATGATTTTGATGGCCGATACTTTAAGAATTGGCTTAATTACAGGCCATATTCCTGTTTCAAAAGTCGCAGAATCAATTACCTCCGCATTAATAAAAGAAAAAGTAGCCATCTTATATAAAACATTGGTGCAGGATTTTGCCATATCCAAACCTAAAATTGCCATACTTGGATTGAATCCGCATTGTGGCGATCACGGAGTTATTGGGACTGAAGACGATGAAATGATTAGGCCAACCATTGCCGAAATACAAAATGAAGGTAAATTGGTTTATGGGCCTTATGCTGCCGATGGCTTCTTTGGATCAGAAAGCTATAAAAATTTTGATGCCATTTTAGCCATGTATCACGATCAAGGTTTGGCGCCATTTAAAGCATTGTCATTTGGTGAAGGTGTTAATTTTACAGCCGGCTTAAATAAAGTAAGAACATCGCCCGATCACGGCACGGCTTACGATATAGCAGGGAAGGATTTGGCGAACATAAATTCCTTTAAAGAAGCTGTTTTTGGTGGTATTCAAATTTTTAAAACAAGGCGAGAATATAAAAGTTTGACTGAAAACACTTTAAAAATTACGCATCAAAAAGAAAATTGATAAATATTAAACATTTATTTTAGTATATATTTTATAATTTTATATCTTTGCACGCTCAAATTGAAGTTCAAAATGAAAGATTTAAAGGAGTTTGATATTTCTTTTATTGGTTTAAAAGAAGGAATTCATCAGTTTGAATACACAATTGACAAGAAGTTCTTTGATTTTTTTAACTATGATGAATTTTACGATTCAAACGTAAAAGTATTGGTATCATTATTAAAAAATACAACAATTTTAGAATTAGATTTTGCATTTTCGGGCTGGGTTGAAGTGGCTTGTGATTTAACTACCGAGCTATTTCATCAACCAATAGAAACAAACATCCATTTAATTGTAAAATTTGGTGATGAATTTAATGATGAAAACGAAGAGTTATTAATCATACCATTTTCTGAAAGTAAAATAAATGTTGCCCAATACATTTATGAAGCAATTGTGTTGGCAGTGCCATTAAAAAGAATACATCCGGGCGTTATTGATGGTTCTCTTCAATCAGAAGTTTTAGAAAAGTTAAAGGAATTTGAAATAAGAGCAGAAGACGAAGAAGGAGATCAGGAAGAAGAAAAACAACAAGAAGAAAATAAAAATAGGGAAATTGATCCTAGGTGGAATAAATTAAAGAATATACTAATAGAAAAAAATAAGAGTAATGGCACATCCTAAAAGAAAGATATCAAAAACAAGAAGAGATAAAAGAAGAACTCATTACAAAGCAGTTGCTCCTCAAGTAGCTATTGACCCAACAACAGGTGAGGCGCATTTGTATCACAGAGCGCATTGGCATGAAGGGAAATTGTACTACAGAGGCCAAATTGTAATTGATTCAGTAGAAGAAATTAAAGCATAATCAGTTATTTTAAAATAACGATAAAAACTCTCAATTTGAGAGTTTTTTTTTACATTTTAGCGTAAAATTGATCAAAACTGATAAAAAGCAGTAAAAAATTAAAATAAATTTCATTTCTTTGGAATTCTTTTTTTAATAAAAGAGAGTAAAATATGACAAAAATTACCGCGGTAATCACTGCAGTTGGAAAATATGTTCCTGAAGACATTTTAACAAATAAAATGTTAGAGAAAATGGTGGATACGCACGATGAGTGGATCACCACAAGAACGGGAATTAAAGAACGAAGAATTTTAAAAGGCGAGGGTAAGGGAACTTCTTATATGGCGATTAAAGCAGCACAACAGTTGCTTGATAAGAAAAAATTAGATCCCAAAGAAATTGAACTCGTTATAGTATGCACCGCTACACCAGATATGCAAGCTGCAGCCACAGCTGTTTGTGGCAAAAGAAATTGGCGCAACAAATGCTTTTGGTTTCGATTTGGAAGCGGCCTGTTCAAGTTTTTTATATGGAATGTCTGTAGCAGCAAAATATATTGAATCTGGAAGGTACAAAAAAATATTACTTATAGGAGCCGACAAATGTTCTTCCATGATTGATTATACAGATCGGTCAACTTGTATTATATTTGGAGATGGCGCCGGAGCAGTTTTATTTGAACCAAATGATGAAGGTTTAGGATTGCAGGATGAATATTTGAGAAGTGACGGAGCCGGAAGAGAGTTTTTGCAGGTAAAAGCGGGTGGTTCTATGTATCCAATGACTAAAGAAGCTATAGACAGGAAGGAAAATTTTGTTTTTCAGGACGGAAAAACGGTATTTAAAAATGCGGTATTTAATATGGCAGATGCCACAATTAAAATTTTGGAGCGCAACAATTTAACAAATGAAGATGTTGATTGGCTCGCAGCGCACCAAGCAAACAAACGCATTATTGAAGCAACAGCAAACAGAATTGAACTGGAAAGTTCAAAAGTAATGATGAACATTCAAAATTACGGAAATACAACATCGGCAACCTTGCCATTGCTTTTAGCCGATTATGAGCAACAACTTAAAAAAGGAGATAACATCATTTTTGCAGCAGCATTTGGAGGTGGTTTCACTTGGGGATCAATATACTTTAAATGGGCATACAATTCTTAACCAATTAACAATTTAAAACCAAATTAACATGGATTTAAAAGATATTCAAAATCTGATAAAATTTGTTGCCAAATCTGGCGCAAGTGAAGTTAAATTAGAAATGGAAGATATTAAAATCACCATTAAAACCGGAACTGAAAGAACTGAAACCACCATTCTTCAGCAAGCGCCATCAGGTGTTCCTCAAATGGATGGAAGCCAAATGACTGCACAAGCACCTGCTCAAGTTGCAAGTGAGGCGTCAGTTGTTAAAGAAGCTGCCGTAAAATATATTGAAATTACTTCTCCAATAATAGGTACATTTTACAGAAAACCATCGCCGGACAAACCAGTTTTTGTTGAAGTTGGCGACGTGGTAAGTCCGAATACCGTTGTATGTATGGTTGAAGCCATGAAATTATTTAATGAAATTGAATCAGAAGTTTCAGGAAAAATTGTAAAAATATTGGTAGAAGATGGTACTCCGGTTGAATACGGACAACCAATATTTTTAGTAGACCCTTCATAATTTTAATTCCAATTTGCATGAGGATCTATTTTCAAAAATATATTTTGACTTTGATCGTCGTCTATAATAATTTGAAAACAGTATGTTTAAAAAAATATTAATTGCAAACAGAGGCGAAATCGCTTTAAGAGTTATACGAACCTGCAGAGAAATGGGCGTTAAAACAGTGGCAGTTTATTCAACGGCTGATGCTGAAAGTTTACATGTGCGTTTTGCCGATGAAGCAGTATGTATTGGACCTCCGCCAAGTAGTGAGTCTTATTTAAAAATGTCGGCAATATTGGCAGCTGCCGAAATTACAAATGCCGACGCCATTCACCCTGGATACGGATTTTTATCTGAAAATGCCAAATTTTCAAAATTATGCGAAGAGCATGGCATAAAATTTATTGGAGCCACTTCAGAGATGATTAGTAAAATGGGCGATAAAGCTTCAGCTAGAGCCACCATGAAAGCAGCTGGCGTACCTACAATTCCAGGTTCAGAAGGTTTATTGGATTTATTTGAAGATGCTGAAAAATTTGCCGATGAAATCAAATATCCTGTGATGCTGAAAGCCACTGCAGGTGGTGGAGGAAAAGGAATGAGAGCTGTTTATAACAAAAAAGATCTTAGAAATGCTTGGGATGCCGCCAAGCAAGAAGCGTTTGCCTGTTTTGGAAATGACGGGATGTATATGGAAAAACTGATTGAAGAACCACGCCATATTGAAATTCAAATTATTGGAGATTCCTACGGAAAAGCTTGTCATTTATCAGAAAGAGATTGTTCTATACAACGACGTCACCAAAAGCTGACAGAAGAAGCACCTTCGCCGTTTATGACCACGCAATTAAGAAAAAAAATGGGTGAAGCAGCTGTAAAAGCTGCAGAATTTATATCTTATGAGGGCGCTGGCACCATTGAATTTTTAGTGGATAAACATAGAAATTTCTACTTTATGGAAATGAATACGCGTATTCAAGTAGAGCATCCTATTACAGAACAAGTCATTGACTACGATTTAATCTACGAACAAATAAAAGTGGCGGCGGGAATTCCTATTTCCGGAAAAAATTATTTTCCTAAACTACATTCAATTGAATGTAGAATAAATGCAGAAGATCCTTATAAAGATTTTAGACCTTCACCGGGGAAAATCACAACTTTGCACATTCCCGGAGGTCACGGAATAAGGGTAGATACGCACGTATATGCAGGCTACACGATTCCGCCAAATTATGATTCTATGATTGCAAAGTTAATTACAACGGCGCAAACCCGTGAAGAGGCTATCAGTAAAATGAAAAGAGCTTTGGATGAGTTTGTGATTGAAGGAATAAAAACTACGATTCCTTTCCACAGACAGTTAATGGAACATCCAGATTATATTTCCGGTAATTATACCACTGCTTTTATGGATGGTTTTAAAATTCAACCTGAAATAGATAAGTAAAATTTCAAATTGAAATAAAAATAAAGGATATGATTTTTCATATCCTTTATTTATTTAAATTTACTTTCAGTTTATTACAATATGAAAGAAAAAGAGTTACACTTCGACGGTATTGATAAAATTATTTTAAAACATTTAATGGAAGATGCCCGAACGCCCATTTTAAGCATTGCGCGTGAAATTGGCATTTCAGGCGCCGCAATACACCAAAGGTTGCGAAAATTGGAAACAGCCGGATTAATTACCGGATCTAAATTCACCATTAACCCTAAAGTATTGGGATATAAAACATTGGCATTTGTAGGAATTTTTCTTGATTCAGCCAGTAAATATTCCGCAGCTATTATTCGATTAAAAGAAATTCCCGAAGTTATTGAAAGTCATTACACCACAGGAAATTATGCCATATTCATAAAAATTATGTGTAAAGACAATGAGCACCTTATGAAATTGCTCAATCAGGAAATTCAATCCATAAAAGGAGTTGCCAGAACAGAAACCTTTATTTCGCTCGACCAACAAATTGACCGTCAAATTAAATTATAAAAAAAGCCGTTATTACGGCTTTTTTATGATGGTTTGTTAAAGTGTCTGATTATTTCCCAATTTGTCCCATTAACAATTTGATTGCTATTTTAATTTTTTAATTAGCAGAAACAAATCTCTTTTCTGTTTTCTTATGGCGAAGCACTCTAATATCTTTTTTTGTTTTAATTTCTGTTTCCCAAAATGCTGAAGCCCCAATAAAGCAACATCGCCAATGATCCGATAGCTGCGACCAAATAAGTTCTTGCAGCCCATTTTAACGCGTCTTTTGCGCCATCTTGTTCTCTGTTTGTAAGCATGTTGTTTGTTTTAAGCCAAGCCAAAGCCCTGTTGCTGGCGTCATATTCAACTGGTAATGTGATAAAACTAAATAAAGTTGCAACACCCATCATGGCAAGCCCTATAACGGCAATGGTAAAACCAATACCAGAATCCCCTGATGCGGCACCCAAAATTAATCCGCCAATAACCAGCCATTGCGAAAATTTAGAAGAAATATTTACTGCTGGCACCAAAGTTGAACGCAACTGCAACCATTGGTAGGCTTGCGCATGTTGCACGGCATGCCCAACTTCATGCGCGGCTACACACGCAGAGGCTGCGTTTCGCTGCTCGTAAACCGATTCGCTTAAATTTACGGTTTTGTTTTGCGGATTGTAATGATCGGTCAATTGGCCACGTGTTGATATAATTTTTACATCATAAATGCCATGGTCGTTTAACATTTTTTGGGCAATTTCCCTTCCGCTTAAACCGTTCTCTAATTGTATTGTAGAATAAAACTTAAATTTGTTTTTTAGCTTTTGGCTCACCAACCAGCTAACTAAAGATACCAAACCTATAATAATATAAAACCCTATCATATTTTTCTTTTTTAAATTAATCTATTTATTTTCGGTAAATTTACATCATAAATTATTCCAAAATTCAGCAACAGACAAAATGGCAAAAATTCCTCATATTTTATTAATTTATACCGGTGGAACCATTGGTATGGTTAAAGATTATAAAACCGGAGCTTTAAAAATATTTAATTTTGATAAACTTTTAAAACACATCCCAGAGCTTAACCAATTAAATTGCACGATACAAAGTATTTCGCTTGATGAACCCATCGACTCTTCAAACATGAATCCTGACAATTGGGTTTTTATAGCTGAAATAATTGAAAAAAACTATGAGAAATTCGACGGATTTGTGGTGTTGCATGGATCAGACACCATGTCCTATACCGCTTCAGCAATTAGTTTTATGTTCGAAAATCTTTCAAAGCCTGTTATTTTTACAGGTTCACAATTGCCAATAGGCGATTTAAGAACGGATGCCAAGGAAAATTTAATCACCTCTATTGAAGTTGCCGCAGCACAAGAAAACGACCATCCAATAATTTCAGAAGTCTGTTTATATTTTGAATACAAATTATATCGCGCAAACAGAACCACAAAAATCAATGCTGAGCATTTTGAAGCTTTCACTTCACCTAATTTCCCGCCATTGGGAGAAAGCGGAGTTCATTTAAAATTTTACAAGCAATTAATTTTCAAACCAAAAAAAGCAAAACCATTCACGGTTCGAAAACGTTTAGACAATAATATTGTGATATTAAAAATTTTTCCAGGAATCACAGAAAAGGTTGTTGGCAGTATCTTAGGTATAGAAGGACTTAAAGGGGTGATTTTAGAAACATTTGGCTCGGGAAATGCACCTACCGAAAAATGGTTTATTAATTTACTGAAAGAAACTATTGATAAAGGTATACATATTATAAATGTGACCCAATGTATAGCAGGAAGTGTAATTATGGGGCAATATGAAACCAGCATTGAATTAAAAAAAGTTGGAATTATAAACGGAGGTGACATTACAACAGAATCAGCTTTGGCCAAATTAATGTACTTGTTGGGTGAAAATATTCCAAAAAACAAATTTAAATCTATTTTTGAAGCGCAACTTAGGGGAGAAATAAGTGTGCCGGAATAATCCTTTTTTTAATTAAATGGGTCTTTACTTATATAATTTTTAATATTTTATGCTAAAACACTACAATTTTTGTTAATTATAAAAAAAAATATACAGTAAAAATAATCATTTTAAAGTGGCAAGAAAATTTTCAGAACTCAACATTTTTTTGTTACTTGCCATACGCAAAAGATGTCTAAACGTAGAGGTATTAGATAAGTTAAAGACTTTAAAATCTTTCTCTTCGCTGACTTGTTTGTTTTATAAAAATTATTATATATTTAACCCGTGAAATTAATAAATTAACTATTAGACAATGAAAAGACTATTTACTATCCTTGCAATCACAGGATTATTGTTATTTGGAGCAGCACCTAAAGCTTTTGCACAAGATGCAGCAAACACAGAACAAGTTGCAGATGCAACCGAATCAAAAACATTTCATCAAGAATTAAAACAACGTTTCATTGAAGGAGGCCCTTTCTTTATGGGAATTGTTTTGGTTACCTTAATTTTAGGGTTGGCAATTGCTATCGAAAGAATTATTTACCTTAACATGGCTACTACCAATACTAAAAAATTAGTAAGCCAAATTGATGAAGCCTTATCTTCAGGCGGTGTAGAAGCAGCTAAAGAAGTTTGCAGAAACACTAAAGGTCCTGTTGCTTCCATATTTTATCAAGGATTAGATAGAATGGACGAAGGGGTTGAAGCAGCTGAAAAAGCAGTTGTAGCCTATGGAGGCGTTCAAATGGGACTATTGGAAAAAAACATTTCCTGGTTATCTTTATTTATTGCTTTGGCACCAATGCTTGGTTTCTTGGGTACTGTAATTGGTATGATTGGAGCTTTTGACTCTATTCAAGCTGCAGGGGATATTTCTCCAACAGTAGTTGCCGGTGGTATTAAAGTAGCCTTGTTAACTACTGTGTTTGGTTTAGTTGTAGCCATGGTTCTTCAAGTTTTTTATAATTATATCATCGCTAAAGTTGATAGTATTGTAAACAATATGGAAGATGCTTCAATTTCACTTGTAGACCTTTTGGTTAGACTTAAAAAATAGTAATTATGGAAGATAAAAAATCGAGAATATTAACTTATGTTACTGGTTTTATTGGATTAATAGGTTTCTATTTTTTCATTAGAATTATAATGGAAGGTGATACGGCTATAATGGAAGATGTTGATGTTCAAAACAGTGTTTTGTCTCCATTTATTTCATTTTCAATATTTTTATTGATTGCTACTGCCGCAATTGCAGTAGTTTTTTCAATGATCAACTTAACCAAACATCCTGAAGTGTTAAAAAGAACATTATTAGGAGTTGGAGCTATGGCTATTTTATTAGTGATTGCTTATTTATTTGCTTCTGATTCGGCTACTACTGACGCAATGGGCAATGTAATACTAGATGGAGAAGCAGGAAGTGTTTCTAAATGGGTAAGTGCACTAATTAATTACAGTTTTATATTAGGAGCTATAGGTTTGAGTTTCTTTTTATTCGACTTTGTAAAATCAATTGTTAAAAATTAATTAAATTATGGCAAGAAGAGAAATTGGTGAAATTAATGCTGGTTCAATGGCAGACATTGCGTTCTTGCTTTTAATATTTTTCTTAGTGACAACTACGATGGATGTTGATTCAGGAATCGCGCGAAAATTGCCTGAAAAAACAGATGTACAGTCTGATGTAATTGTGAAAGAAAAAAACGTTATGGATATTGTTGTCAATAGAAACAACCAGTTGTTAGTTGAAAATGAATATGTAAAAGTAACTGATGTTAAGCGCTTGGCGATGAAATTTATTGATAACGGAGGCGGATTAGGAACTCCAATTGATGACAAACCAGGTGAGCCTTGCGATTATTGTGGAGGTGATAAAGATCCTAATTCTTCTGATCATCCATCAAAAGCAATTATATCTTTACAAAGTGATAGGGGTACTTCTTATGGTATGTATATTTCTATTCAAAATGAAATTGAAGGAGCTTATACTGAGTTGAGAAATAAACTTTCTAAAAAATTGTATGGCAGATCTTATGATGAATTACTGAATGACTATAAGGACAATCCTTCAAAAAGTTTGCAAGATAGACTAGATGATTTGAAAAACAAATATCCTCAAATTATTACTGAACCTGAACCAATAAAATAATAGCATATTATGAGTAAATTTAAAAAGAAGAAAAAGGGTTTACCTGCAATTTCTACAGCATCTTTACCTGATATTGTATTTATGTTATTGTTCTTTTTCATGGTGTCTACAACAATGAGAGAAACCGATTTATTGATTAAAAAACCGGTGCTCCCAGTGGCTAGTGAAGTAAAAAAATTGGAACTTAAGAGTTTGGTGAGCACTATTTATATTGGTAAATCAAAAGATACCAGAATTTCTGGAGATAAAATACAGGTAAACGATAAAATAGTGGAGGTTAAAGACATTCCAAGTTTTATCTTTTCCGAAAGAGCTTTAAGAAAGGAAGATGAAGTTAAATTTATGACCACTTCTATTAAAGCAGATAAGTTAGCCAGTGTTGGTACAATTTTAGACATTAAGGAACAATTAAGAGACATAAATGCATTGAAAATTAGTTTCTCAACTTCAAAAGGAAACGATTTAAGCAGCAACTATAAATAGTATTATTAGAAATCATAATGCTTTTAAAATATAGAGGCAATCAATTAATATTTGATTGCCTCTTTTATTTTTATAGAGTACCTTTGATATATGGGTAAATATTGTTTGGTAATTTTTTTGTTTTTTAGCTTGGTGAAATCGCAGGCTCAAGTTAATAATGATTCAATAATTGATTTAAACTATTTAGAAGATCAGTTATATCTGTCATTAACGTACACAATTTTAATCGATAAACCGGCTACAATTTCACAGAAAGGGTTTTCTGGCGGAATTTCTTTTGGATTTATAAAGGACATTCCATTAAATGAACAAAGGAATCTCGGACTTGGAATTGGAGCTGGATATGCTTATAATGTGTATGTTCAAAATTTAAAAATCTCCAGAGAAAATCAAACTACCTTGTTTGAACTGGCGGAAGATTATAAAACGAACAGATTAGGAATTAATTCCATTGAATTGCCGATCGAATTTAGATGGCGAACTTCAACACCAGAAAAATATGGCTTTTGGCGGGTTTATGGAGGGTTGAAATTTGCTTACTTAATAACTGCAAAAACAAAATTTTCCGATTCCGATGTTGTGTTAACAACTAAAAATATTCCGGAGTTGAACAGGCTTCAATATGGAGCAACTTTAGCAACTGGCTATGGAAATTGGAACCTTTATTTTTATTATGGTTTGAGTCCTTTATTCAAAGATGCTGTATTTAATGAGAAGAAAATTGATTTAAAAGACATTAAAATTGGTTTGAAATTTTACATCATGTAAATAAAGTAAACAATAAATTGTGCAGCAATCCCAATAGCACCTCCTAGAAGCACTTCATTTAATTGATGTGCGCGCAATTTCAACCTTGCTGATGCCACCAATCCTGCCAAAACAAATAAAGTAGCTAAAATTGTGATGATATTTATTTTATAGAAATAACTAAAATAAATTAAAAACCCTATAAGACCAGAAATTGCCAATGTATGTAGACTTACTTTAATCTTTAAATATAAAAATAGGGATATGCCTATTAAACTTAAACCATACCCAAAAAAGAAGAGCGATAATAAATCAACTATGGCAGATTTATAAAGCCAATGCCCTATAATAAAAGAGATAGAAATAAATAGTAATATAAGGGGAATTTTCGTTCTTCAATGGTCACCATATGATAGCTTTTTATCATTTCAAATCGTTTTAAAAGCCATAATAGCAGTATTGGAAATATATAAGTGCCAATAAAAATAACCGCTATAATGAGATACTCCTGAGGTTTAAAAATAAATTCAGGAATAAAAAGGAAAAACAAAATGGTTCCAATTATGGGAAAATTTATTGGATGAAAGAAATAGGAAATAAGTTTTGAAAATTTCATAGTCATTTTTAGGCAATTTTCTAAAATATTTTTCTTAAACGTGCAACTGGAATATCTAACTGTTCTCTATATTTTGCGATTGTTCTTCTTGCAATAGGATAGCCTTTTTCCTTTAAAATCAATGCCAATTTATCATCGGTTAACGGTTTCTTTTTATCTTCTTTTTTTATGACAGTTTCCAATATGTTTTTTATTTCTCTTGTTGAAACATCTTCTCCCTGATCATTTTTCATCGATTCAGAGAAAAATTCCTTGATTAATTTTGTTCCATAAGGGGTTGAGACATATTTACTGCTGGCCACACGGGAAACGGTTGAAACATCCATATCTATCACATCGGCAATATCTTTTAATATCATGGGTTTTAATTTGCGTTCATCGCCCGTTAAAAAATATTCCTTTTGGTGCTGCATAATGGCATTCATATTTAAAAGTAAGGTTTGTTGGCGTTGTTTTATGGCGTCAATAAACCATTTTGCAGCATCCAATTTGTGCTTGATAAACATGACGGCTTCTTTTTGGGATTTTGATTTTTCACTGGAATCTTTATAGCCGTGCATTAAATTGTTATATTCATTTGAAACATGCAGTTCTGGAGCATTCCTTGAATTAAGCGTAAGTTCCAATTCGCCATCAACAATTCTAATAGTGAAATCGGGCACAATTTGTTCTGTTATTTTGCTGTTTCCAACAAAAGAACCACCCGGTTTTGGATTGAGTCTTTCAATTTGTTTTATGCCCTCTTTTAAAGCTTCTTCAGAAACATGAAACTTTTGCAATAACTTGGTATAATGTTTTTTTACAAAATGTTCGAAACCATTTTCTAAAATGTCAATAGCCAAGTTTATGGATGGTTTTTCTTCCTTGCGATTTAACTGTAGGATTAAGCACTCTCTTAAATCCCGAGCTCCAACACCAGCGGGATCTAATTGCTGAACCATTTTAAGCAAACGTTCCAATTCTTCTTTGGTGGTAAAAACATTTTCAGTAAAGGCCAAATCATCTAAAATATCGATCAAATCTCGGCGAATATAACCACTGTCATCAATGCTTCCAATCAAAAAATCAGTGATAATTTCTTCTTCCTCCGTTAAACGATAGGTATTTATTTGATTTTTTAAATGCTGTGTAAATGAAGGACCGGATGCAAAGGGAATATCTTTTTCTTCGTCATCCGAAGAATAATTATTTGCTTGCGTTTTATAATTCGGAATTTCATCATCACTTAAATATTCATCAATATTGATGTCTTCTGTATTGATGCTTTCATTTCCGGTGTCGTCGTACTCATCATAAGTATCGCTTAATTGTGAATTATCATAGTCTTCAGCGCTTTCATCTTGAATTTCTAAAGCCGGATTTTCTTCTAATTCTTGTTTTAGGCGTTGTTCAAATTCTTGCGTAGGCAATTGAATCAACTTCATGAGTTGAATTTGTTGCGGAGATAATTTCTGCGATAATTTGAATTGTAAACCTTGTTTAAGCATAAATTAAAATTGCTTTTTATAAAAATACAAAAAAAACACCGCATTTACTAAATGAAGTCATTTTCGACAATTTTTTATTAGAATTCTGCGTTTTGTGGCGTTCTTGGATAAGGGATTACATCTCTTATGTTGCCCATTCCTGTGGTAAACTGTACCAAACGTTCAAATCCAAGTCCGAACCCACTATGCACTGCCGTTCCAAATTTTCGGGTATCTAAATACCACCATAATTCCTTTTCATCAATGCCAAGATCTTTCATTTTTTGTGTCAAAATATCGAATCGTTCTTCACGTTGGCTTCCGCCGACAATTTCGCCAATTCCCGGAAATAAAACATCCATGGCTCTAACGGTTTTTCCATCATCATTTAAACGCATATAAAATGCCTTTATTTTTGCAGGATAATCAAATAAAATTACCGGACATTTAAAGTGTTTTTCAACCAAAAAACGTTCATGTTCACTTTGAAGATCGGTACCCCATTCTTCAATTAAATATTGGAACTTTTTCTTTTTGTTTGGCGTTGAATTTTTTAAGATATCAATGGCTTCAGTGTAGCTAACGCGAATAAAATTATTTTCAACAATGAAGTTTAGTTTTTCAATAAGGCTCATTTCACTGCGTTCCAAAGCGGGTTTTAATTTTTCTTCTTCCGCTAACCTGTCGTTTAAAAATGCCAAATCGTCTTTGCAGTTTTTCAAAACATAGGAAATAACCGATTTTATAAAATCCTCAGCCAAGTCCATATTGTCATCCAAATTATTGAAAGCAACTTCTGGCTCAATCATCCAAAATTCGGCCAAATGACGGGTTGTATTGGAGTTTTCGGCCCTAAATGTTGGTCCGAAAGTATATACTTTTCCCAAAGCCATTGCGTAGGTTTCTGCTTCTAATTGTCCCGATACCGTTAAATTGGTTAATTTTCCAAAGAAATCTTTCGAATAGTCAATTTTTCCTGTTTCATTTCTTGGCGGATTGTTGGCATCAAGCGTTGTTACATTAAACATTTCTCCAGCGCCTTCAGCATCAGAGCCTGTAATTATTGGCGCATGAAAATTGTAAAATCCGTTTTTGATAAAATATTTATGAACGGCAAAAGACAATGCTGAACGTACGCGCATTACCGCACTAAAAGTGTTTGTTCTGATACGCAAATGCGCATTTTCGCGTAAAAATTCGAAACTGTGTTTTTTGGGTTGAATTGGATATTCTTCGGGATTTGAGTCGCCTAAAATTTCAATTTCAGAAATTTGAATTTCAACATTTTGGCCTTTACCTAAGCTTTCTGTCAATATTCCTTTTACTGATATTGCTGCACCAGTTGTAATGCGTTTTAATATGCGTTCATCAGTATTTTCAAAATCAACAATACATTGAATTGTATTAATGGTTGACCCGTCATTTACTGCAATAAAACGGTTTGCCCTAAATGTTCTAACCCAACCTTTAAGGTTAACTTCTTGTGAAAAATTGGTTGATTTTAAAAGTTCAGCCACATTGCTTCTTGTCATATTCTAAATTTTT
>JAAFHC010000116.1 GCA_010906935.1 Gelidibacter sp. | reverse complement strand
ATAGATGAAAACAGCAAGGTCTCATTTAATGAAACCATGATTTCAAATGCACCGTTATCATTGCTTACGGTTCCCAATTTGGTATTTAAGTTAATAATATGCACATTGCCAACTGCATTGTTGGCACTGATTATTTTTCCTGAAATGAGTGCATATTTCTCCTGTGAAAAGCAGTTCATAGCATAAAAAACAAGCATAAATACGCAGGTTAGTTTTCTTTTCATTACATCAAAGTTCGTCAAAGAAAATTTATAAAAATTGTAGTCAATTATAAACTTTTGTTAAGATTGAAAATTTGTACATTTGGTAAAACTTTGTTGAAATGAAACGAGCATTATAAATTTTGACACACAAAGAAATGGATAATGGCGAAAAGCAGCTGTTATCGTTAAAAAATAAAATTTAAACAGATGAAAAAAATATTGATTGCGAGCAGTTCATCGGTTCACGGAAAAGGATATTTGGAATATATTTTACCTGAATTGGCCGAATTTTTTAAAGGTGTAAATGAAATTTTGTTTATTCCTTATGCCCGTCCTGGAGGAATTACACACGACGCCTATACTGAAGCAGCAAAAAAGGGCTTTGATAAAATTAATATTCGCATAAAAGGAATACACGAATATAGCAATGCAATTGATGCCGTAAACCAGGCAAAAGGAATTTTTATTGGAGGCGGAAACACTTTTTTGTTGGTGAAGCAATTGTACGAGATGAAGTTGATTTCAACAATTAAAAATGTGGTTGAAAATGGAACACCGTATTTTGGAACCAGTGCAGGGAGTGTTATTGGTGGATTAACGATGCAAAACACCAACGATATGCCTATTATTTATCCGCCAAGTTTCGACACATTTGGGTTTGTTAATTTCAATTTAAATTGCCATTATTTGGATCCGGATCCAAATTCAACGCATATGGGCGAAACGAGGGAAACCCGCATCAATGAATATCATACCTTAAATAAAACGGCGGTTTTAGGACTCAGGGAAGGAAGTTGGTTGCACGTAAAAGAAGGTAAAATAACGCTAAAAGGACCTTTAAATGGGCGTTTGTTTCAGCAAAATAAACCGGCAATTGAATTGCCGCCAGAAACCGATTTAAGTTTTTTAACGTAAGTTTAAGGAAACGGCAATAAGTTGGGCATCAGGTGATTTTTTGACAGTTTCTGAAAGCAGTTTGTAAGCATTGCTTATTCTGAGCGTGTCAACATTTGACGACTTCAATTGGTCGCTTAAAACCATAGCGGCAACATAAGAATCGCTATTGTTTTTTATGAAATTATAGCTGAAATCGGTGAATTCCGATTCAATTTTTTTTAATTCATTTCCTACTTCAGCCAATTTTTTAACATCATTTTCAAGACGCGCTTTTTGAAATTTAGGGAATAAATAATCTATTTTTTTAAAGATATTTTTTGAGGCCAATTTGTATTCGAACAATTTGGTGTTTAACTCCGAACCTTTTATAACAAACTCGTCAAGTTGATTTGGATCTATAAAAATTTCAAAATTTGTGTTTTCAACAATGAAAATAACCGCAGCTGATGAATTTTCAAAAGATAAAATAAACCTTTCTGGTTGGTCAATAATTCCTTGGAAAACAAAGTTGTTATTTTCAATTTTAGCCGAATCAACAGACTGAATGTCATTTTCAAGAATTTTACTCAAATAAACCTTGTCCGATAAAAAAGATTTTAATGTCCCTTGCAGCACAAAACCATTTTTATTTGAAACCGATTCCTTTTCTGATTGACCCTTCGGATTGTTGCAGCTGAAAATGAAAAGGCTGAATAAACTAGCGATAACTATCTTTTTCAATGCAAATTGCGTTTAAAACTTAATACGTTACATATTCAACAATCTCAAGCCCATAACCTGTCATTCCAATACGTTTTTTAACAGCCGGTGCATTTGACAAAACACGCAGTTTGCTAATTTCCAAATCGTGCAAAATTTGTGCGCCAATGCCAAAATCTTTATCATCGGGTTGAATTTGTGGTACCTTATGCTCGGTATTTTTTTGGACTTCTTTCAATAAGGACAATCGGTTTATGAGATCGAAGGATTGATTTTCCTGGCTGATAAAAACAGCGGCTCCTTTTCCTTCATCATTGATCATTTTAAAGATTTTAGAAAACTTATCGTCTGGTTTGGCGGTTAGCAATCTAAGGATATCATTGTTGATCAATGAGGAATTTACACGCACCAATATAGGTTCATCGGTTTCCCAAGCGCCTTTGGTCAACGCAATATGAACTTGGTTGTTTGTGGTTTGTTTGTAGGCTCTCAATTGAAATTCGCCGAAACGGGTTTGCAACGTGAAATTTTCAATTTTGTTGATGAGTGAATCATATTTCATGCGGTAAGCCACCAAATCTTCAATAGAAATAATTTTCAATTTAAATTTTTTGGCTACTTCCATCAATTGTGGCAAGCGAGCCATTGTTCCGTCTTCATTTAAAATTTCTACCAAAATTCCTGCTGGCTGAAATCCTGCCAAACGCGCTAAATCAATAGAAGCTTCTGTATGCCCGGTTCTGCGTAAAACGCCGCCTTCTTTCGCTCTTAATGGAAAAACATGTCCTGGTCGTCCAAAATCTTCTGGTTTTGATTCTTTTGAAGTGATAGCTTTTATTGTTTTGGCTCTGTCATGAACAGAAATTCCTGTCGAGCATCCACTTCCAATTAAATCAATGGAAACAGTGAATTGCGTATTGTGTAAAACGGTATTTTTGTTTACCATAAGTGGCAATCCAAGCTCATCTGCACGTTTTTCGGTTAAAGGCGCACAAATTAAACCTCTGCCGTGCTGGGCCATAAAATTAATCATTTCAGGCGTAACACATTCTGCAGCAGCTATAAAATCACCTTCATTTTCTCTGTCTTGATCGTCAACAACAATAATCATTTTGCCGTTTTTGATATCTTCTATCGCTTCTTGTATGGTGTTAAGTTTAATTTTGCTTGTTGAAGTTTTCATTATTTAACTGAAATTTTTTCTGTGAATTTTATGAATATTTTTTGAGCTTTGTCAAACAGTGCATCAATATTAAAAATGCCCATTCCTTTTGTGGCTCTGCGGGTAAGCAAAAGTCCGAACGGTAACAATATTAATGTTGAAAGCCAACTTCCCAATAAAGCCGAAATGGCACTTTCTTCCGATAAGTTTCTGCCCAATTGAGATATGAAAAAATAAATGACAAAAATGGTAATCGCCATAATCATAGGCAAACCGAATCCTCCTTTTCTTATAATTGACCCTAAAGGCGCACCTATAAAAAACAAGACCAAACAAGCTAATGAAAATGAGATTCTATAATAAAATTCAAAATCGTAGAGATTCAGAATCTTTCTCTTGTCTTTAAAATCTTTTATCTGATATTTATTTCTTTCAATATTTCTGTTGAGCAGTTGAATGGATTCATTTAGCACTGTACTTTTGTTCCTTTGATTGAAATTATTCAGTATTTCAGGCGCTAATTTTTTGTTCAATACAGAATCAGGGTATTTGTATAATTTTTTGGCATAGATGGAATTGTAAAAAATAGCTGCTCGGTTTTGCGTGTAGGTGTCATAGTCAATTTTATTTACTTTAGAAATTGAATCCAACTGAACAATGCTAAGCATCCCATGATGTTCTTTAACTTTTTCGTCATTAAGCGTATTGTCATCACTAAAAGAAGAGATGTCAATATTTATGGTATAGGTTTCAAAGACTGCTTTGGAAGCTGGCATTTTAGCCCTGTCTTGCGGCATCATCGTTCGGTTGAGATGCTCTTCATAGTAATTTCCGTTTTCAAGGGTAAGCGTCATATATTTGCTTCCTTCTTCTGTTGAAATAGTGCCTTTTTCGGCAGTAATTACTTTTATTTTTCCTTTGTTGGCACTTAAATCAGCTATTTGAACATTTTTTAATAAGTTTTTTTCCTCCCCATATTTTTCATCAAACTTTATGCTAAACCCTGGAATTTCGGTATTAAATGATCCCGGAACCAACGCTAAAGCCGGTTTTTTCTTTTTCATGTTCAAATACAAATTTTTCTGTTTCAAAGTTGCCCACGGATAAACATTATTTAGAAACACGAAGTTAAGTCCGCTTAAAAGTATCACTAAAATTACCAACGGACGAAGCACTCTTTTTAATGAAATACCTGCGGATTTGATGGCGGCAAACTCATAATTTTCGGCCAAAGTACCCAAAGCCATAATTGAAGACAGTAAAATACCGATTGGCAGCGCAGTAGGAGTGAGGATAAGCGCTAAATATCCCAAAAATTTTAAAATGAAAAAAATATCGATGCCTTTTCCTGCAATTTCATCAAATGCCAGCCATAAAGCCTGCATAACCAAAACAAAAAGAACCACAAAAAATGTGGCCAAAAAAGGTTGTAAAAAGCTTTTTAAAATGTATTTGTCAAATATTTTCAACGCTGTTATTTTGGTTCAGAGATGGTGTATTTTTTTTGATTTTTGTATTTTTCTCTGTCAAAGATAAAAAGGTTTTCTGATATAGGTTGATTTGTTTTGAAAGATCTTATATTTAATGTAGTGGTTGTCCCGTTTTCACCGGTTTCAATGATATTATAGATGTGCTTTGTATTGGCGTCAATACCAACCAAAACGCTTTTAATTTCGGAGTTACTGTCAATTGGGGTTAATTTTACATATTGTATTTTAACACCTTTTACAGTTTTTAAAGCATCCATTTTAAAAGTATAGCCAGTTTTATAAAAGGAAAACATTTTAGAAGGGGTAAGGGTTTCTTCCTTTTTCTTGGATGGATTTTGAATAATGACTTCTTCATCTTCGTGAATGATCAAATACAATTTTTTTCCGTCAAAAATTTGTTC
This sequence comes from Gelidibacter sp., assembly GCA_010906935.1. Lineage (GTDB taxonomy): Bacteria > Bacteroidota > Bacteroidia > Flavobacteriales > Flavobacteriaceae > Lutibacter. Next base: position 3,536 of record JAAFHC010000116.1, on the reverse strand, counting down.
TGTTCCCATATAATTGAGGTTGTACAAATTACCTTTTAAGGTAACAGTTCCTCTTGTTTCTTGGTGAACATTCGCTTCTTTATTGTCTAAACTATGGTTAAATTCGATGTATATATTTTTATAACCTTCAATTTTTTGGGCAACTTCATCTAACAAAGCTTTTGCTTTTGCTGATTCTTGTCCAAATGAGGTTAAACTTACTAGTAAAAATGCTATTAAAAATGTTATTTTTTTCATCTTATTATAATGTGCTTATGACAATTATATGATTAATTATTTGATTCATAATCCAACAATTTGTTTAGTGCCATTTCATCAGGAACCAATACTTGTCGTGCTTTGCTTCCTTCAAACGGACCAACAATTCCGGCGGCTTCCAATTGATCAATTAATCTTCCTGCTCTATTGTATCCCAATTTTAGTTTTCTTTGCAATAACGATGCCGAACCTTGTTGTGCATGAACAATCACCAATGCGGCATCTCTGAATAAATTGTCTCTTTCGCTGATGTCTATATCAAGGTTTGTGCCAATTTCATCCCCACTGTATTCAGGCAACATGTATGCATTGGCATAGGCGCGCTGCGAACCAATAAACTCTGTAATTTTTTCAACTTCAGGCGTATCAACAAAGGCACATTGCAATCTTATCAAGTTATTTCCGTCTGCGTAAAGCATATCACCTTTTCCAATTAATTGGTCTGCTCCCGAACAGTCTAAAATGGTTCTTGAATCTATTTTTGAAGTTACCCTAAACGCTGATCTTGCAGGGAAATTAGCTTTAATAATTCCAGTAATTACATTTACGGAAGGGCGTTGTGTGGCAACAATTAAATGAATTCCAATGGCACGGGCCAATTGCGCCAAACGTGCAATGGGTGTTTCAATTTCTTTGCCGGCGGTCATAATCAAATCGGCAAATTCATCGATAATTAATACAATATAAGGTAAATATTTATGTCCGTCATTCGGATTTAACTTTCGCAGTTTAAATTTGGCGTTGTATTCTTTGATGTTACGAACCATCGCCAGTTTCAATAAATCATAACGCATATCCATTTCAATACACAAAGAATTCAAGGTATTAATTACTTTGGTGGTATCGGTGATAATGGCTTCATCGGTATCGGGCAATTTTGCCAAATAATGTCGCTCAATTTTATTAAATAACGTAAGCTCCACTTTTTTAGGGTCAACCAACACAAATTTTACTTCTGCCGGATGTTTTTTGTATAATAATGAGGTTAAAACGGCATTTAAACCCACCGATTTTCCCTGACCTGTAGCACCGGCCATTAATAAATGCGGCATTTTGGCAAGGTCAACCACAAATGTTTCGTTAGAAATTGTTTTTCCAAGTGCAATAGGCAATTCCATTTCTGAATTCTGGAATTTTGTAGAAGAAATTACCGATTTCATAGAAACCATGGTCGGTTTTTTATTGGGAACTTCAATTCCAATGGTGCCTTTTCCCGGAATTGGCGCGATAATACGAATTCCTAATGCAGATAACGATAAAGCGATATCATCTTCTAAATTTTTAATTTTTGAAATTCGAATACCGGCTTCCGGCACAATTTCATACAAAGTAACTGTTGGTCCAACCGTCGCTTTTATGCGGTCAATGCCAATTTTATAATTGTTTAAAGTTTCAACAATTCTGTTTTTGTTGGCTTCTAATTCTTCTTGGTCAACGGAAATGCTTTCGTTATAATCTCTCAGTAAATTTAAGGTTGGGAATTTATAATTTCCCAATTCTAAAGTTGGATCAAACTCGCCGAAATCTTTCACCAATTGATTTGATAAATTTTCATCCACACGGTTTTCTTCAACAATTTTTTCGACAGCAATGGCAACATCTGACTCTGACTTTAGGTCTGGAACAAAATCTGAATCATCTTCAAGGTCATATCCTTCATCTACATAATTTCCTGGAATTTTTGAGATTGGCGTTAAATGTTCAAGAGACAATTCAAGAGGAGATTTAAATTCTTCTTCTTTTTTTTCTTCAACTTTTATCGTTGTTTGCTCGGTATTTTCTAGAGGATCAACTTCAATTTGAATTTCGTCTATGTTCTTTTTCAAACTGATTTTAACCAATTCGGGCGTGAGTTTAAATCGGATAACCAAATAAGAAACTAATAAAAATAAAAGCGACAAAAGGAGTCCGGTTTTACCTAAAAATTTCTCAAGGTAATTGTATAATTCAAAACCTACAACACCACCAAGAATAGGGTTTTTTGGCAATAAAAAGGCCAAAGTTATTGAAAACCAAAGCATGCCTAATATTCCCCAAACCCAATTTTTTCTGATGCGTTTTAAACCGCCTTTAAAAAAGATTAATAATCCGGTAAAAAATAATAATATCGGTAAATAAAAAGCAGCAATGCCAAAGCCATTATAAATTAATGAATGACTCAAGCTTGCGCCAATTTTTCCCAATAAATTTTTGACGGTTACCTCTTTGTCTGCAAAATTAGAAAGTTGGCTTTGATCATCTGGTCCGTTTACCAAATAAGAACTGAAAGAAGCTACCAAAAAAAGTGCGAAAAGCATCAAAAACAATCCTAAAATTGTTTGCGTGAGCCTATTTTCAAAAAATGATTTTATTCCTTGAAAACGTGGCTTTCTTGGTTTTTTGACGGTTGATTTATCTGTTTTTGCCATTCAATTAATTATCTCACAAAAATATAAAATTAATGTGACTGTGGTTAAATTACGTTATAAATTTGGGTACATAAATAATTAAACCAATAATGATGGCAATTATTGCGGCAAAAAATGCGGCCCCAGCTGAAATATCCTTTATTCGGCCAATTTGTTTGTGATATTCAGGATGAATAAAATCCGCCATTTTTTCAATGGCGGTATTTAATGATTCTGCTACCAAAATGAGTCCGATTGCCATAATTTGGAGCATCCATTCGGTAGCAGAAAGATGCATTAAAAACCCAATGATTGTCATTATAATGCCAATGCTGGCTTGGGTTATAATACTATGTTCAGAAGTAATTAAGATCCAAAAACCTTTAGCCGCGTATGTAATTGCTTTTATTCGGTTTAGAAAAAAATTACCTTTATTTGGCATATTTACAACGCTTTTAAAGCGGCTTCATAATTAGGTTCATCAACAATTTCAGGAACTTGTTCTGTATAAGTCACAATGCCTTTTTCGTCAATAATCACAACGGCTCTTGAATGTAAATTAGCCATTGGCCCATCTGCAATTGTTAAACCATAATTTTTACCGAATTTACCTTTGGCGAAATCTGATAGCGTAATTACATTATCAAGTCCTTCAGCACCACAAAAACGTGCTTGTGCAAAAGGTAAATCTCTTGAAATATAAAGAACTTTTGTGTTTTCAAGCTCACTTGCCTCTTTGTTAAATCTTCTAACGGAAGCTGCGCAAGTTCCAGTATCTATACTGGGAGATATATTTAAAATGAGTTTCGAACCTTTAAAATCGGCTAATTTTACTTTAGATAAATCAGATTTTATTAAGGTGAATTTTGGTGCTTTACTGCCAACTTTAGG
>JAAFHC010000115.1 GCA_010906935.1 Gelidibacter sp. | reverse complement strand
GGATTTAAAGAATTGGAAGGAATTCACTCTCGCACCGATTTTGATTTATCGAGCCACGAAAAATTTTCGGGTAAAAAATTACAGTATTTTGATCCTGAATTAAACGAACATTACGTTCCTTATGTGGTGGAAACATCGGTTGGATTGGACCGTATGTTTTTGGCTGTTTTCTCAAATTCTTTACAGGAAGAAGCATTGGAAAATGGTACTTCACGTACCGTTTTAAGATTGCCAGCTGTTTTAGCGCCAACAAAAGCAGCTATTTTGCCATTGGTAAAAAAAGATGGTTTGCCAGAAATTGCACGAAAAATAATGGAAGATTTAAAGTGGGATTTTAGTGTGGATTATGATGAAAAAGATGCTGTTGGAAGAAGGTACAGAAGGCAGGATGCCGTTGGAACGCCATTTTGCATTACTGTTGACCATGAAACTTTAACAAACGACACTGTGACCATTCGTTACCGAGATACAATGGCGCAAAATCGCGTAAAAATTTCGGAACTTCGTGACATCATTAAAGAAGAAGTTGATGTTAAAAAATGGTTGATGAATATGTAAATAAAAAAAATTTAGACACAAAAAAACTCCATAATTATTATAGTTATGGAGTTTTTTGTTTTTTGAGAACATTATTATTGAAACCGATAACCAATAGAAACGCCTCCGCGGCCCACAACTTCAAGGTCACTTTGGTTTAACATATCCCTTCCAATTCCGGCATAAACTTCAGCAACAAAACCTCTTTTGGTAACCCATTTTCCGCCAACAGAGATTCCAACAGCCAAATCGGTGTATTTATCTTCAGTAGTATATTCATAACTTCCGTATGGCGGCAAATCTTCGTAAACATAATTATAAGAATAGTCTTTTCCCGAATGAAGCATGGTAAAAGCTTCCACAAAAAAGCCTTGGGCATGTTTGCTGGAAAAAAACTGTCGGTAATAAGGTGTGATGGAGAAAGTTCGATATTCATCCAACCCTTCGCTTTCTTTGTCCAAACTAAAAAGTGTTCCAACGCCAATGGAAGATTCTTCATTTAAAATGCGTTCATAGCTAACATCAAACCATTTGAAGCCAATTAAATTGGACATGTTGATTTTCAGTTCATTTTGTTTGGATTCATTTTCTTGCGCAAATAGAGAGACGCCTACAATAAATAACAGGGCTGATAAAGTAATTTTTTTCACAGGTTTAATTTTTAAATTTAGAAACAAATATAGCATCAATAATTAAAATAAATCGCTTTATTTTTAAAATAATGACTGTTGTGTTGAAGAATTTTCGTGCGCTAGCAACCATTTTTTACGCCAAATTCCTCCGGCATAACCAGTTAGCGAGCCGTCGCTTCCAATTATTCTATGGCAAGGAATAATGATCCAAATTGGGTTTTTTCCATTTGCTGAAGCCACAGCCCTAATGGCTTTAACATCGCCCAATTTTTTGGTTTGTTCTAAGTAAGTTCTCGTTTTTCCATAAGGAACATTTAACAATTCATTCCAAACCCGTTTTTGAAATTCGGTTCCTTGCGGATTCAGTTTTAAATTAAATGTTCTGCGCTTGCCGTTAAAATATTCGGACAACTGTTGCACGCAATCCTGCAAAGCTTCAGGTATTTCGGTTGAAGTTTCTATGGCGTCATCAATAACGGTAACAGCATTGATGCCGTTTTCATCACCCACAATTTTTGCGGTTCCAATAGGTATTTTGTAATATGCGACTTGACTAGATTCCAAAAACGTTTTTTGAGTTTTGTGTGGTTATTTCAGCAACTTCTTGCGGAGTCAATTTATAAATTTCAGCCAATTTTTCCAATACTTTTGTAATATAGCTGCTTTCATTTCTTTTTCCCCTGAAGGGCGTTGGCGCCAAATAAGGCGAATCGGTCTCCAAAACAATGTGTTCCAGAGGAATTTTATGCAAAAACTGGTCTATTTTTCCGTTTTTGAAGGTAACAACACCACCAATTCCCAATTTCATATTGTATGAAATGGCTTTTTTTGCCTGTTCTAAATTTCCTGTAAAGCAGTGAAAAATACCAAAAAGTTGGTGGTCTTTTACTTCTTCCAAAACCTCAAAAATTTCATCAAAAGCATCCCGGCAATGGATTACGATAGGAAGATTTTTTTCTTTTGCCCATGAAATTTGGATTTTAAAAGCAATTTGTTGTTGCTTTAGCAAAGTTTTATCCCAAAACAAATCGATACCAATTTCACCAACAGCATAAAAATTTCGCTTGTCTAGCCAATGTTTTACAAAAGCCAATTCTTCTTCAAAATTTTCTTTTACGTGCGTTGGATGTAAACCCATCATTAAAAAGATATTTTCAGGAAAAGATTGCTCTAAATCCAGCATCGCATTTAAATAGGTTGAATCAATGGCGGGAACAAAAAATCGAGAAACTCCGGCGTTTATAGCACGGTGAATCATATTATTTCTGTCGGCATCAAATTGTTCACTGTACAAATGCGTGTGTGTGTCGGTAATTATCATATTGCAAAAGTAAACAAAGTTTGAAAGAGAGAAAATTAAGTTTTTAGCTGAAAAATTTAATTAAAGATTTTTTTAATATTGATAATAATTGGCTCAACTTGCGTTAGTGATTACAGCGGAAATCCTTTTATTGCGAGAGGAACGAAGCGATGAAAGATTGGAGCGGAAAGCACGCCCGCTTTTTCAGCGGGAACGCCCAAAATTTTATAGACATTTTTCTTCAGTTTTTGGATTTACATTTAATCCCTGAAAAATTGTATATGATTTATAAAATTTGTAACTTTAGTGTGATAAATACCTTGCAAGATATTGTTTCATTAAGATTTCTTGTGTATTAATTCTTGCATTATAAATTCCACTGTTTAAGCAGTTTTTTAGAATTATTCTTGTTTAACATTTAACAAGGTTCTCATGCGAGTCAAAAAATATCCCAGCGCAAAATTAGAAAATTACAGTAAAATTTTAATACAATTGAGTTTTGTGTTATCATTATTCCTCGTTTATGAATTTTTAACATTGAAATCTTATCCTCGAGAAGTCAAGGAAATAATTGGAACACTTATAAATATTGATGATAATGAAAAATTGATTGAAGTGAAGCCAATAGAGATAGAGGCGCAACCTGAAACCAAAGTGGCGCTTCCTGAAAAAATACTAAAAGTGGAAGATGATGTTGATATTAAAGAAACAGTGATAGAATCTACCGAAACCAGCCAATCTGACGCTGTTAAGGTTACCGCGCCAAAAGAAATGATTGCGGTGGTGGAAGAGGAAGAAGTTGTAGAGGATGTTGCATTTGTGGTAATTGAAAATGTGCCTATTTATCCTGGATGCAAAGGCAGCAATAGTGAACTTAGGGCTTGTTTTTCTGACCAAATTGCGAAGTTTGTTGCAGAAAAATTCAATATAGAACTGGCTTCCGAATTGGGTTTGGCGCCGGGAAGTATTCAAAAAATTTTCGTGATTTTTAAAATTGATAAAAATGGAAATATCACAGACATAAATGCAAGAGCGCCGCATAAAAAATTGCAAGATGAAGCGATAAGAGTGATTAATTTATTACCAAAAATGACTCCTGGAAGGCAACGCGGCCGACCAGTTGGCGTAAAATATGGCTTGCCAATTGTTTTTAAGGTCGAATAAAATTATTTAAATTTTAAAAATCCCGCAATTGCGGGATTTTTTGTAAGTAATGGTTACTATTAGGATGGAGTTGTTAAGTAAATTAGTATTTTCGTAAAATAATATAAAGCAATGAACATCAATCAATATTTAGATTCAACCTATTTAAAAACAGCGCAGCAAGCCGGTATTTCTGAATTAGAAACAGAAAATAAAGTAATAGAACTGGTGAATGAGGCCATTGAAAATAATTTTAAGCTGGCAATGATTCGTCCTGAATTTGTTGCCATGGCGCGTAAAATGGTAAAAGAAGCAAAATCAGATACTTTAATAGGAACCGTTATCGGATTTCACGAAGGCACATATGAAACCTCTAAAAAATTAGCCGAAGCCCAAAAAGCGGTTGATGATGAGGCGGATGAATTGGATTACGTGGTAAATTATCAGGCTTTTAAAGAGGGAAAAATAAATTTAGTCAAATCTGAGGTTTTTAAAGGAACAAAATTAGGGTTGGATAATGACAAGGTTGTAAAATGGATTATAGAAATTGCGGCGCTTACAAATGATGAAATTGTGGCTTTATCCCAATTGATTCGTGATGTGGTTATTGATAATTTTGGTCAAGAAGATGCCCAAAACGTTTTTGTAAAATCATCTACAGGATTTTTTAAAACTGAAGAAGGCAAACCAAACGGAGCAACTTTTGAAGCGATGGAATTGATTGTCGAAAACTCAAAACCCTTACAGGCAAAAGCCGCCGGAGGTGTTAGAAATTATGATGATGCCGTAAAAATGGTAAATATGGGCGTAACACGCATTGGAACATCCTCAGCAAAATCAATTGCTGATGGCGGAAAAGCAAATGAATCGTATTAATATGGGAGATTATTTCGCACATGAAACCGCTGTTATAGATGAAGGTTGTGACATTGGAAAAGGCACTAAAATTTGGCATTTCAGTCATATTATGCCCAATTCAAAAATTGGTGAAAACTGTAATATTGGCCAAAATGTGGTTGTTTCACCCCGCGTGGTTTTAGGCAAAAACGTAAAAGTTCAAAACAATGTTTCCATTTATTCGGGCGTTATTTGTGAAGATGATGTTTTTTTGGGCCCAAGCATGGTTTTTACCAATGTTATAAATCCCAGAAGCGCCATCATTAGAAAAGATGAATATCAGGAAACTTTGGTAAAAAAAGGTGCAAGTATTGGTGCAAATGCCACTATTATCTGCGGTAATGAAATTGGCGAATATGCTTTAATTGGCGCCGGTGCAGTTGTCACTAAACCTGTTTTGCCTTACGCTTTGGTTGTTGGAAATCCTTCAAAACAAATTGGCTGGATCAGTGAATACGGCCATCGTTTAAATTTTGATGAAAACGGATTTGCAACTTGTGTTGAAAGCGGTGAGAAGTACCAATTAAAAAACAATAAAGTGATAAAAATCTCCAAATAATTTACAATGAAAAAGCTGTTTTTAAGTTTTCTGTTATTGCTATCATCCATTTCAGTATTTTCTCAAATTGAAAAATATCCGGTTTTTAAAGATTGTGATTCCGTTGTTATTTCTGAATTGGAGTTTTGCTTTAGAAATCAGGTTAAAAACGCTGTGATTTCTGAATTCAAAATTCCAGAAAACTTAAAAAAAGACAATTATAAAGCAACCACCAATATTGTTTTTTTAGTGGACGCTTCAGGAAATTTTAAAGTTATTTATGTAAATTCTCCCTACAAAGAATTAAAAGAAGAAATTGAGCGTGTATTTGCAACGCTGCCAACAATTACACCTGCCAAATACAACAACCATGCGATTGAAATGCAGTTTGTACTTCCATTAAAAATTCCTTTGGAAGACAATACAGAAGAAGTTATTGCCCAAAAAGAAGTTGTGGCAGAAGCACTTCCGAAGAAACAGGAGGAATTAGAGTTGGCCCAACCTAAAACCACTTTATTTCCAGAACACAAAAGCGAATTACACATTCCTTTCACACACACAACTTACAATGCATACGAATCGTATTTAAATAATGCCGGTAATTCACACACCGCGGTTAAACCTTATTTGTACAATGAAGTACGCGAATATGTGAATTTAGATGCATTGAAAAACAAATTAAACACGCCAAAATCAACTTGGTTTGGCAGGAAATTGTTCAATGAACATATGGTTTATGTTCAGGGCAAAGACTTTTGGTTTACCATAAACCCGATGGTTGATTTGCAATTGGGAAAAGACAGTGAAGGACTTAAAACGTACAACAATACACGCGCCATTCAAGTAAATGGAGGGATTGGCAAAACCTTCAATTTTTCCACCAGTTTTTATGAAAGTCAGGGACGATTCGCAACTTACTTTAATGAATATGCAGAATCCATAAAACCTGCCGGAGGAAATCCGGCCATCATTCCCGGACGTGGTATTGCCAAGCCATTTCAGGAAGATGCCTATGATTATCCGGTGGCAGAAGCCTATATTTCTTACACGCCAAGCAGCCATTTTAATTTTCAATTTGGCCGTGGGAAAAACTTTATAGGCGATGGTTATCGCTCTTTATTCTTGTCGGATGTGGCTTCACCTTATCCGTATTTTAAAATTTCCACCAATTTTTGGAAAATAAAATACACGAATCTTTTTATGTGGATGCAAGACGTAAGACCTGAATTGACGGTTGATGGTGCTTATAAGCAAAAATATATGGCGATGCATTATTTGGACTGGAATGTTACAAAAAAATTCAATATCGGATTGTTTGAAACCGTTATTTGGGATGATGCGAACAACAGAGGTTTTGATATCAATTATATAAATCCGCTTATTTTTTATACCGCGGTAGAGTTTGCCACAGGTTCAAGAGCTGGGAATACAACACTTGGGCTCAGTTTAAAATATAAATTGAAAGCGATTACGCTTTATTCCCAATTGCTTTTAGACGATTTTAGAGTGGGCGAAATGACAAGCAGCAATGGATGGTGGGCGAATAAATTTGGATTCCAAATAGGAGCGAAGTATTACAATGCCTTTAATGTAGAAAATTTATTTTTGCAGGCCGAATTTAACGCCGTGCGACCTTACACATATTCTCACGATGAGTTAAATCTTAATTTTGGACACAACAACCAACCGTTGGCGCATTTATGGGGCGCCAATTTTAGGGAAGCCGTTGGAATTATGAATTATACAAAAAATCGCTGGTTTGCAAACGCAAAAGTTGTGATCGGGAAAAAAGGGTTTGATTTTGCTGATGGAACAGACACTAAAAGTTACGGCGGGGATGTTTATGCAGACAATGATAACAGAGTTTCGGATTACGGAAATAAAATAGGTCAGGGAAATACTACCAATGTTTTTATAGGCGATTTGCAAATGGGTTACTTGGTTAATCCTGCCACCAATTTAAAATTATTTGGTGGTTTAACGTATAGAAAATTTGATCCTACAGCTCCTGCTAAAGGATTTTCAGCATCAAATTCTACTTGGATTTCCTTCGGATTAAAAACCGATGTGTTCAATTGGTATTTCGATTTTTAAGGCACATTAGGCAATAATCAAATCAAAAAAAAGCCGAAATTTCAATAATTGAAATTCCGACTTTTTTCATCTTTGGGTTATTTTTTATATTCTGGTTGCTTCAAAATATTCCTTTTCAAGGGCTTCTCTATGGTCAGGATGCGCTATTTTCACCAGCTCTTTTATCCTTTGATTAATGGTTTTTCCATATAAATTGGCAACGCCATATTCGGTAACAATGTATTGAACATGTGCTCTGGTGGTCACAACACCTGCACCTTTATTCAAAAAAGGAACAATTCTGCTGATGCCTTTATCTGTCATTGAAGGTATGGCAATAATGGCTTTTCCGCCATCGCTTAAACCGGCACCTCTAATAAAATCCATTTGTCCGCCAACACCAGAATACAATCTTGTTCCAATGGAATCGGCGCAAACCTGCCCGGTTAAATCAACTTGAATCGCTGAATTTATGGAGACCATTTTAGGGTTTTGCCTAATCACGGAAACATCATTCACATAATTGCAAGATCTCAATTCAACAAACGGGTTGTCATCTACGTAATCATACAAACGTTTAGATCCCATTAAAAAAGTAGCCAAAGCCCTTCCTGCATTTACGCCTTTATAATTCCCGTTGATCACATCTTTCAAGATTAAATCAATAACCCCGTCGGAAAACATTTCGGTATGCAAGCCTAAATCTTTATGGTTTCCCAATTTGTGCAAAACCGCATTTGGAATGCTTCCAATCCCCATTTGCAACGTGCTTCTGTCCTCAATCAATTCAGCAATATAACCTCCAATTTTATCTTCAATAAGTGTTGGCTCAGCCAAAGAATGCTCATGAATTGGCATATTCACTTCTACAAAAGTATCCAACTCAGAAATGTGAATAATGCCTTCGCCATGAACCCGTGGCATTTGCTCATTTATTTGGGCAATTACGTGTTTTGCATTGTCAATAACCGCCAATATGGCTTCTAAGGAAACCCCAAGAGAACAGTATCCGTGCTTATCTGGTGGAGAAACCTGGATCAAGGCTACATCAACAGGAAGAATATTTCTTTTAAATAAATTGGGTACTTCGCTTAAAAATACCGGTGTATAAGAACCGTTTCCGGCTTTAAGGGTGTGACGAACGTTAGCGCCGATAAACAGCGAATTAACGTGAAAACTGTCTTTGTATTTTGGGTCGGCATAAGGTGCTTCACCTTCGGTGTGTAAATGACAAACTTCAACGCCTCTAAGTTCTTCGTAACGTGCAGACATGGCGTTTATCAATTCTTGTGGCGCCGCAGCAGCCGCGTGAATATATA
>JAAFHC010000114.1 GCA_010906935.1 Gelidibacter sp. | reverse complement strand
AGGTTAAAGTTAAAGAAGAAGGCAGGATGTTTGTGCGAAATATTTGCATGGCATTTGATTTGAGGCTGGTAGAGAATCAGCCAGAAATTCGGATCTTCTCCATGACCATATAACATAAAAAAAGCCGAACAAAATGTTCGGCTTTTTTTATGTTATATATTTTTAAGTTTATTGCTTCAATGTTCTCATATAATTAACAATTAACCATCTATCTTCATCTGAAGGAAGTTTTTTTGTAAATTCCGGCATATCATCTCTGCCAAAAGAAGTTTTGTAAAATAAAGCGCCATCAGTTTGTTTTTGGAATTTAGCAGTTGAAAAATCTCCTAAATCACCTTTCATTTCTTTGGCTTTTGTGCCATCACCGTAGCCTTCACTTCCGTGGCAAGATTTACAATGTTTAGTATATAACGATTTCCCAATTGCAGCATCAGTAGTGGCTGCAATAGGGTTTTTCATGGTTAGGTATTTAGCAGGAACAACCCAGTTGTTAGTACTTACTGGTGCTGTTGGTGCGGGTGCTGTTGGTGCTTTAACCACTACTTTAACTGGAGTTTCAGCTTCTACAACTTTTTTTGGTTGCTCTGTAACCACTACTTTTGTTTCAACTTGTACTTTAGTATCTTCATTCACCTTTGTTTCAGTTGTTTTTTGAGTCACTGTTTTTCCGGGTACTTTTGTTGTAACAACTGTTGTTGTTTTTTCAACTTGCGCTGGTATTTCTCCTTCAATAACGGCATCTTCCGAGGCAGTGATAGTATCAGTTACCACAGTTTCTGTAACAATGGGATCATTCAACGTATCAGTTTTTTCTTGTTTTTCTTTGGTGTTGCAATTTTGAAACATTAGGGAAGTTCCTATAATTGCGATAATAAATAATTTTTTCATGTTGTTTCGTTTTATTAATTAATATGTATTGAGTTAATATAACAGCACAAAAATAGCTGCAATACTTGTAACTTTTGTTACATAATTTATATAAAAACTTACATTATTCATCTATTTTGGGTTGATGATTTTTATTGTTTATCGACTTTTGGGATTGCTAAATTCTTCAGTTATTTATTTAAAAAAGGATTATATTAAACACAAAAAAAGGTTCCGCTTTCACTAAACCTTTTTGTATTTAATAAATATAACTTGTTTAATTGAATATATACATTAATAATTATTTACCCAATGTTCTCATGAAATTAACTGTTAACCACATATCTTCTTCACTCATTTTCTTTTCGTAGTTTGGCATATCTTTTCTGCCAATATAACTTTTGTAGAAAATTGCACCATCAGTTTGTGCCTGAAACTTTTTAGAGGAAAAATCTCCCAAATCGCCTTCTAAATTATCTGCTTTTGTTCCATCGCCTAAGCCTGCGCTTCCATGGCAAGATTTACAATGTTTGGAATATAACGATTTTCCAATTTGAGCATCAGTAGAGGCTGAAATAGGGTTTTTCATGGTTAAGTATTTGGCAGGAACAACCCAGTTGTTAGTACTTACTGGTGCTGTTGGTGCGGGTGTTGTTGGTGCTTTAACCACAACTTTAACAGGAGTTTCAGCTTCTACAACTTTTTTCGGTTGCTCTGTAACCACTACTTTTGTTTCAACTTGTACTTTAGTATCTTCATTCACCTTTGTTTCAGTTGTTTTTTGAGTCACTGTTTTTCCAGGTACTTTTGTTGTAACAATTGTTGTTATTTTTTCAACTTGCGCGGGTATTTCTCCTTCAATAACGGCACCTTCGGAGGTAGTAATTGTATCAGTTACCACAGTTTCTGTAACAATGGGATCATTCAACGTATCAGTTTTTTCTTGTTTTTCTTTGGTGTTGCAATTTATAAAAAGTAGTGAGCTACTTAAAATTGCGAAAATAAATAATTTTTTCATGTTGTTTCGTTTTATTAATTAATGGATGATGAATCAGTAAATCCTTTAAATTTAGCAATTTCAGCTAATAAATTTGTTACATAATTCTTAAGGAAACTTATATTATTCATATGTTTTGAAGTCTTGAAATTTTTATCTTAAAAGCTATCGCATTCTAATTTATTTACAAAAAAATTGGTTTAAATAAAACAAAAAAAGGTTTAGCTAAAGCCAAACCTTTTTTTAATTAAGTAATAGTTTAATGATTTTGTCCAATAAATCTAAATTGATTAATTAGTATGAATCATCAAAAAATTATTTACCCATTGTTCTCATGAAATTAACAGTTAACCACATATCTTCTTCACTCATTTTCTTTTCATAGTTAGGCATATCTTTTCTACCAATATAGCTTTTATAAAATAAAGCGCCATCTGATTGAGATTGGAATTTTTTTGATGAAAAATCTCCCAAATCGCCTTCTAAATTATCTGCTTTAGTTCCGTCTCCCAACCCAGCACTGCCATGGCATGATTTGCAATGTTTTGAATATAAAGATTTACCAATTGCAATATTTGCTTTGTTTGCTTGAGTTGTGTTTTTCATTTTTTCATATTTAGCAGGAACTTTCCATTCTTCTTGTGTTAATTTAGTGAAAGATAAAAGTCCAATACTAACTATTCCGATAATCATTAAAATTTTCATTGTTTTCATTGTTTTTTAAATTTTATTTATATTAATTATTTGTATTTAATTTTGATTTTAAAGTGAATGTGTTCGCTTTAGTTGACAGTATAATTTTTTTTAGGTTCCACAGGTAAATTGTCACCCTCGCTTTTTATTTTAAACAAATTTACAATTGTGTAAATAAAATTCACATAAACACCTAATAGTAGTATGGTTAATACCACATACATCCAAATTGGTGCAGCCTTTGTCCATAACTTGTGATCATCGGCCTTTATTTGTTTGTTAAATGTTCCCCAATAAACCTTTTTTTCCTGAATTATATTTCCATATTCATCATTATCTTCAATAATTGAGGAAATTGTTAAGTCACCTTTTGTATTGCCTGCAAAACTTTCAGTCATATCAAATGTATAGGCTCCATCACTAATAGTGCCTTCATTAATGTTCATTTTAGAAAGCATTGCATTAACGTAGATAATAATATCAACATCGCTTACAGGAGTTTTAACACCTAAACTGTCCATTGTAAAAGCGGTAAGTGTTACCGTTTTTACAGAATCAATTTCGGATAAGTTGAGGTCTAAATGCAAATCTTTAACCATAATATCCTCTTCTTCTTCACTTAAGGCATCAGTACTATTAAAACGCGCTCTTAAATTAATATAACCTTCTCCATCAGTACCGTATTTTTGATTTTCAGGAAGAATTAATTGGGCAATCCCTTCTTTTGAAGTTTTTGAAGATCCTAATAGAATCTCTTCATCATTCAAGATATTAAGGAATTGTATTTCAGCTCCAAAAACCGGAACTTTATCTTTTCTGTCTGTTTTATTGTAGCCAATAAAAGATACTTCAAGTAAACGAGAATTATCAGCTTGTTTGACTGTTTTAAAACCAAATCGCAGGCTGTAATTACTTAAATCGTTTTCTTGGGCTATTCCATTGGTGCATAGTAATAATGCAGCAATTATTGAAATAAAAAAGGTGTGATTATATAGATTACTTTTCATAATTCTTCAAAATTATTATTACTCTGATATTTCTTTATTGTCTTTCTCTTTAACTGTTTTAGGTGCAGATTGGCCAGCTAAAATATAGTTCATTGGAACAAGCGGAACTATTTTTCCTATTAATGCGAACATTAGTAAGAATGCTGCAATTCCAGCAATGCTTAGTATAATTTCAACCCAAGATGCAGAATAGAAAATGTAATCGATTCTGGTATCTTGAATTGGTATATAAGGTGTTTCTAGCGTAGGAATTACTATTAAATATCTATTAAGCCAAACGCCTGCTAAAGCAATTACAGAAGCAATTGTAACCCACTTAATTGTTCTAAATTTTTTGAAGAATAAAATTCCAATGGGTACTAGAATTCCCACATAATTGGCTAATATAAATTCCCAAAAGTATCTTGTAAATAGTTTGTCTAATAAATTAGTGTCAATTTCTTTATGACTGAACCATCTTGAAAAATATTCTGTAAAAGTAAAATATCCATAAAGCATTGCTAGAATTAATAAAATAATTCCACCTACTTTAAAGTGTGCTTTACGGATATATTTTTCAAGTTTATAAAACTTACGTACTAAATACATTGTTATTATAATAAATGCAACGCCCGAAAATAATCCGCCAACAATAAAATATGGAGCGAAAATTGTGCTATTCCAACCAGGTTGTAGTGTTAAGCTGAAAATCCACGCTAATACAGAATAAGCAACAATTGCAAGTACAATTACCATTGCAGACATTGTTCTTGTTATTTTATGTAATCGATTGCGCTGTGTTTTAGTATCTTGATAACCAATAGCTAAAGTTTTGTACATTTTCTTAACCCATTTCGGTATCTTACGTTCTTCACAATGATCTCTTAAAATAGCAAAATCTGGAATAAAAGTTAAGTACAAATAAATAAAACAAGCAATTATGTCGGTAATAATTGCCATAATATCCCAGGTTATTGGAGATTGAATTCTAGGATACATAAATAAATAATGTAACCTATCTAATCTTCCCATACATAACAAAATATAAATAGGTCCAATTAGTAATGATAATACGGTTATAATTTCTACAATTCTTGCAATCGCAGTTTTCCAAGGCGAATGAAAAAAGTGTAATATTCCTGAAATAAATGCTCCTGAATAGCTTATGCAAACTAACAAAATAAAATTCACCTCATAAATACCCCACACCACATTATCTCTCATTCCAGTTACAATCTGCCCTTTGGACATTTGTAAATAAAAAGCATAAAGTCCTACTAAAATTATTGCAATTAAAGAACCAATATATATTTTACTTTTTATGGAAGTTGTTTCTAATCTTGGCGCAAATTCTTTGAATAATTCTCTTTTTCTAGATTCTATATTCATATTTAAAATCTTTAGTGTTAAATTTTACCTTGTTTTTTTAATTCTTGAACATAAGGAACATCTTTATAACGTTCTTTTACTTCCTCGCTTACATCAAATCCATCTTCTAATTCGTACAATTTATCTACTGCAGGTAAATAATATACATTAGGTTTGGTTCCTAAATGTTCTAAATGACGATACCCTTCACGCTTATTAATCAATTCTGAAAAACGAACTGTTTCATTTCCGTTTGTTACTAAATCTTCGTTTCTATCTCCAAAATAAATGACACCTTCAGGGCAAGATTGTGCACAATGTGGTAATAAACCTTGTCTTAACAAATCTGGACAAAAATCGCATTTGGTTACCGTTCCCATAGCTCCAGGGACGCTTGTTTCTGGAGAATAAGGTTGACTTTTATCATCGAATTTGGCTTTGTGTTCCCAGTTAAATATACGAGCAGAATATGGACAGCTAGTTACACAGAATTTACATCCAATACAACGTTCGTTGTCAATTAATACAATATTATCTTCTCTTTTAAAAGTAGCTCCAGTTGGACAAACCGTTACACAAGGTGGTTCATCACAATGCATACAGTTTTTTGGAAACCAATATGGTTCTGCTGCAGGATTGTCTCTAATAAGTTTAATTTGCATAAACTCTTGGTGGTAGTCCAAATTGTGTCCTTTTTGGCATCCTTCAACACATTTTCTGGCATTTTTACATCGAGCCAAATCTATGACCATCACAAATTTACGATCTGGGATTCCTTTTCTGGATTCTTCTGGCGAAATATATGCTTCAGGATATTTATTGATGTTAGATGCGTTTACTTCAACTATTTTTCCGTCAGGTGTCAAAAGTCTCATAACTTCGCCGGTAGGTTCTGTTTCATTTTCTTGGGCTGCGAGGTTGGTTACAATT
This sequence comes from Gelidibacter sp., assembly GCA_010906935.1. GTDB lineage: Bacteria > Bacteroidota > Bacteroidia > Flavobacteriales > Flavobacteriaceae > Lutibacter. Next base: position 12,370 of record JAAFHC010000114.1, on the reverse strand, counting down.
GAAGTGCCTGCAATTGCTGTGAAACTAGACAATAATCCCAATTTTAGGAATTTACGCCTGTTGGTTCCACCTTCTTCAGTGTTGTTTTTTTTCATTGTTTGATTGTTTAAATTGGATTGATTAAAAGGTGAATTCCTATTTAATAGGCTCTTTTAAATCATTTATTTTCGTTTTTCATAAAATAGATTATCCTTATTTATAAATATGTTAATATTTTCACTATAAAGTTATTGACAAGTAGCTGATGAAATGATGACATAAGTCATTTTATGCAAATAAAGTTTTACAATAATTTCTTAAAACTATAAGAAACACATGTTACATAATAATACAGCTAATTTTTTATATATTTAATTTACTAGTTGAAGTGCTTTAAGTATAGGTATAATCTGAAAATGCAGAAGATTTAAGAACTGTTAAGTTGGATTTATTATGAGGAACGAAGGAGGTTCTTTTAAATTTACTGGAATTATATGGTCAATTTAAAATAATAAAGGGACATTTAAAAAAGGGCTTGCCAGTGAATAAGGGTAGTTATAAAGGATTTTGTAACTAATCAGTATATTAATATTTTAAAACTGATTGATTATTAGACTGTTATTTTTTTTACCGCAAGGGTAGCAAAGAAAAAGCAAAGGTCGCAATATTAATTATAGTTGAACAACACATTGCGTCCATTGCGATTTCCTTAGCGTACATTGCGGTTAAATTTAAAGCTTTGTATTACAGATCATTATCATACTGATTAGTAACAGGATTTTTTAAAAAGAGGATAAAAAAATAAGTCTTATAAAAAAATAAATAGCTCCAGTACTTTTAATAATTCTTGAAAACTATTTTATGAGCCAATGAAGTTTTTAGTTGATAAGAAAATTTGAAAATATAAAATGAAATTTAGTAAGCATAAAAAAAGCCGATCAATAGGATCGGCTTTTTAATTTAATTCAATTTGAAATTATTCAGCTAATGTTCTCATGTAATTAACGATTAACCATCTGTCTTCATCTGAAGGCATTTTTTTTGTAAATTCTGGCATATCTTTTCTTCCAATAGAAGTTTTATAAAATAATGCACCATCACTTTGTTTTTGATATTCTTTACTTGAAAAATCTCCTAAATCACCTTTCATTTCTTTGGCTTTTGGACCATCTCCATATCCTTCGGAACCGTGACATGATTTACAGTGTTTTGTGTATAACGATTTTCCTATTGCAGCATCAGTTTTAGGTGCCACTGGATTTTTCATTGTTAAATATTTTGCAGGCACTTTCCACTCCTCTTGAACAAGCGTAGTGAAAGAGTAAAATGCAAAAGAAATAATTCCGACAAGTGTTAAAATTTTAAATGTTTTCATGTTTTTTAATTTACGATTTGTTAATTTTTATTAAATTTAATATTAAATATATAATGATTCCCCATATTCCAAATGTCAATAAATTTGGAAATATAAGCAAGAATAAAGGTGTTTTGCTTCTTGGTGACCACATAGTCCTTTCATCAAAAGTTGATTCGTCAACTACGTGCTTTCCAATTGGAGCATTAACTATTGCTTTTACAGTGCCAAATTCGTCACTGTCACTCAGAATTACTTCAATAGCCAATATTCCATCTACACCAGATATTCCTTCTGGTATAGGTACAAGTATTGTGCCATCCTCATCAGTTTCATTAAATTCTTCACCTATTGGTAAATTTTTAAATAACCTTTGTATTTGAACCTTTAAAGACTGGCCAATAATTAGGCTATCAGTTGATTTATCTATCAGAGTTGCGGATATATAATAAACGCTGTCTATGGTTACCAGTTTGGCGTCAATAGCGGCGTCTTTAAAAATGATGCTTTTAGAAGCTCCTTTAAATGCATCATTTCCGTCAAATGAAACTTCTATATTATAAGTGTTTGATGAATCTGGTTTTATCGAATTTAAATCTTTAAGTTTAAATTTGCTTTTACCATGCATATTGGTTATAGTTTTACCTATTTCAATTTGCTCATCTCCAACCAAATTATAAATAACCAATTCTGCATTAGCCATATTATCATAGCCACCATCTACTTGACCGGTAGCTTCTAAGTCAAAATAAACTTCTGAATTCATTATTTTAACATAGTTGGCTTTTAGCCTAACCTTGCCTTTTTTTGCATTTTGAGCAAAACTTGAAGCGCATAAAAATACACTTAATACAACAAGAAAAAAGCGGCGTGTTAACAATTGATTTCTCATGATTTGGTGATTTTATTTAGTTGTAATTCTTCTTGTTCGTCAGCGGTTTTTTGAATAGGCACTATAGGAACGTACCTTACCAAAACAGTAATAATTAACAGCGCCATTGCCAATGTTCCTATGGTAATCAGCCATTCATGCATACTTGGGAAATAATGGTGCCATGATTCTGGAACGCCTTGAATAGGCAGAAATGGATGCAATAGGGTAGGCGTAACAATTAAGTAACGTTTCCACCAAGAACCTGCAACCACCAGTAAGCCAATCAAAAACATGGGTAACGGTTTTCGTCCTTGTTTAAATAACAAAACAATAACAGGTATAATCAAACCTCCAATAGTAACAAACCAAAATAGCGGTGCATATTCTCCTTTGAATAGAACGTTTATATGGGTTGTTGATCCTTTTTTTGAAGTAAGCTGAGGTATTAAGTATTCATTTAAATTGAAGTAGAGGTAGATTAAACATACCAAAACTAAAAATTTACCAAGTTTATCAAAATGAAGGTCAGTGATATAGTCTTCTAGTTTGTAGACTTTTTGAAGAACGTACACCACGCATACCAATGCACCAATACCAGCAACTGAAGCTCCTGAAATAAAATAGGCGCCTAAGTTGGTGCTATCCCAACCAACCCTATATAAAGTTGAAAATAGCCAAGCATCAATAGTTTGTAACATAAAACCAACAGGAATAATTAAAATGGCTATTATTTGAATTGATTTATGTTGAAGTGCTTTTTGGGCATCACTGCCTGTCCAATTCAATGAAAGTCTTCCATACCATTTACTTAATTTTGGTTTTTTGTCTTCATAATGTTTATGAAGCAACCCAAAATCTGGTAGCAAAGGAAAATACAATAATAAAAGACACACCATCATTGCAGTTGGAATGATAATAACATCCCAAGTAATAGGGGATTGCATTCTTCCATGGATAAATAAATTTAACAATCGATCTGGTCTGCCCATATCAATCATGATGGTAATACCTGCCATAATAATTGCCGCTACAGCAATGATCTCAGCAATTCTAACAATTGGTGTTCTCCAGTTATTGTTGGTAAGCCTTAAAACGGCAACAGCAACTGTTCCAACAAAACTTGTTGCCACAAAAAATACAAAGTTGGAGATATAAACCCCCCACAAAGCATAATCATTCATATTGGTGACCATTTGTCCTCTAATAATTTGATCAATATAGGCGATGATTCCTAAAACGATTAAAACAACCAAAGAAATTGTCCATATAACGCCTTTTTTGCCAAATTTTTGTGGCGCTAAGTCGTGAAGTAATTTGTCGTAATTTTTCATATGTTTAAATTTTATTTTTTAGTGGTAACATATGCTGCCTGCTTGCTGGCAGGCAGGTTCGCTATTAATCATTCTCTTATGAGTCAAAATTTGTAAAGCTCGTTTCATAATTATTTAGGTTTATCAACAGATTTAAATTCAGTGTAACGTTCTAAACCTTCTTCAAAATCTCCCAGTCTATCAACAGGAGGTAAGTAATAAACGTTTGGTTTTGTGCCCAAGCCTTCCATTAATCTATATCCGTGTTTATCTGCTAATAATTTACTTAATACAAGGGTTTCTTCTCCGTTGGTAACCGTGTCTTCATATTTGTCTCCAAAATAAAATACGCCGTTTGGACAAGCTGTAACACAATGAGGCAATTCATTTTCTTTAATCTTATGAGGACAAAAATCGCATTTATCAACGGTTCCCTTTATACTAGGTAATCCTGCATATTCAGCTGCAGGCCTGTTAGTTTCGTCTCCCATATCCATGATAATTTTACCTTGATTTGGTTCACTCCAATTAAACACACGCGTTGAATACGGACAAGCTGCCATACAAAAGCGACAACCAATGCATCTCTCTGTATCAATTAGAACCAATCCGTCTCTTCTTTTGAAAGTGGCGTCAACTGGGCAAACAGTTACACAAGCTGGTTGATCGCAATGCATACAAGTAGTAGGCATCCAATAAGGCGCTGTATCTGTATCTTCTTGCATTTTATAAACTTTAAGCCACGAGTGGTCACCTGTGACGAAATGATTTGTATTACATGAAGACTGGCATTTTAATTCGTTAGTACATTTTGCCAAATCAATAACCATGACAAACTTTCGGTTTGGCATTCCTTCCCGAACATCATATTTATCAATCTTTCCGGCATGTTCCATTTCCATAACTTCCGAAGAATCTACCACAACAATAGTTCCATCAGTGGTCATTAATTCCATTTTATCGCCAGAATTTTTATCTGTTTGCGCAGTTAATTTGGAAGCAATTTTCGTTAATCCTACTGCGCCGATTGCGGTAATCAAACCCAATTTTAATCCTTTATCAAGGAATTTACGCCTTGAATCAGTGTTGTTATTTTTCATATATAGTGGTAATTAAAGGACATTATAATTTTCTGCCCAACCAATTAAGAAATGATTCGTTAGAAATATTCTTTTGAATAACTTTTGAATTTTTTACAGTACTCACTTTAACCCTAACGGCGGTGCCATCAGGTTTTAACAAAGTTTGGTATTCTTCGTTTTCCTCTGGAAGCAATATTTCATCAGCAATTGATGATTTTCCAAATCCCAGCATAGGCAGCAGTAGCGTACCTCCCAAAATTGGTAAGATTCCTCTTCTTGAGATTTGTGTTCCTTTTTTTTCAGTTTTTTTAGTCATAATTAGTAGTATTTAAATAGTAAACCAATAAAAAATTATTTTGAAATTTATGAAGCTTTTCTGTTTAAGTTAACTTTAAGTTTATTAATAATTTTGTATCTGTTAATGTTATATTCAATAAAAAAATCATTATAAATGTTTTATAAAAATAAGAACAAGGATGTTATTTTTCTATGATAAAAATCATCATTTAATAATTGTTAATCTGCTGATTAATAGAAGATTAATAATAGTTCAGGATAATTACACTTAATTTTAACTGTTTTTTATGCGAGGATTGTTACATAGTTATGAAATATTTGTTACATAAGGCATCATGTATATGGCTCAGACATTGAATTGGTTCTTTAAATAAATTACTTATTTAAAATTAAAAGGAAATTTACTTTAAGTAAAAAAGCCAATTAAATAACATTATTTAGTTGGCTTTTTATGGTAAAAGTTTTTTAAATTATCTTAAAAATTATAATTTCTGGTAATGTTAAATCCAATTAAGAAATCACCACCGCCTTTTCCAAACGGTTTAAATTCTCCTTTACCAAATCCATTATTTGTGTTGTACATATAATTTTGTTGAGGAACAATACCACTGTAGTTGGTTGCAAATATTTGGAAGGCGTGAGCCGAAGTTGCAAATTCAACTCCAAAACTTATTCCTGGAGGAGGATTATTTAATAAGAATTTTGTTAGTGGTTGGCTGTAATCTACAATTATAGCAGTTTGTGGGCTAATTTTATATCGACCTCCAAAAGCAATTGCAACCATATCATTTCTCATCGTATTATCAACCACATTGAAATGAGAAATACTTGGAGCTATCTGTAAAGATAATTCTGGGGTAAAACGTTTTGCAATAATTAATTGATTAAAATATGAATATCTGTCTTGAACTAAATTAAAGTTTGCTTTAGGTCTCGCATTTATAGCGAAATTTCCATAATAGGTAACGCTCACGGGCATGCTGTTAGAACGTGTTTGTCTCAACAAAGCAGCTTTCCAGAAAAAGTCTTGCAAACGATTATTTTTGGTAGTCCCATATCCAATAGTTAAACGGTCGTGAATGGCATAAGATAAAGCGATTCTAATATTCGCACCATCACCATAAATACCAGCTAAAGAGTTTTTATCTTTAATTAATCCAAATCTGTGTTGCATTTGTACCTCCAACGTGTTTTTGTCAAATAAAACATTGGTTGGATTTTCAATGAGTGAAGCACCTTCAAAAGCCCGTCTTTCCAGTTGTTCTTTAACTTCAACCTTTGTTGAATCTTTAGTGTCATCGTCTTGTGCAATTGCAAGTACAGGAAACAACAACAGAACAAGAAGTATTTTTATATAATTTTTCATGTGTTTTGTCTTAAAAATTAGTTGTTTTTAGCACCCTGGTTGATCCAAGTTTTTATTAAAGCTAGTTTTTCAGTTGCTAAATTTTGGTGACCGTCAGCCAATTTAACATATAATGGACTTCCATTAGCATTGCCTGCGGTAACATATTGAGGAACAAGCGCGTTATAAGAATTTCCAGCTCTTAAATCTGGAGCTCTGTTGGCATTATGGCACCCAACACATGAGTTCCATAAAGGGACTATATTAGTAGCGTAGGAAATTTCTACTCCTCCAGTACCACCGCCACCTCCATTGTCTACTTCCTCATATTCTGGATAGGCATCGTAATAACATGAGTTCATAAATAAACCAACAGTTATTAACATTAAAATTTGAAATATTTTTTTCATTTTTAAGTTTTTTAATTAAATAATCTTATGTTTTATTTAAAAGAGCAAATTAACTTAATTTGCTCTTTTATAAAAAAGATTATTATTCTATTTTCATTGTTTTGAAATTACTCATACCATGAGCAATCGCAGAATTGTTAAAAATTGCCATTCCAAAAGGAATTTCTTCTCCAACCACAAATACGGCATCTTTAGGATCACCAGAATTTAACTTGCGTTTAATTTCAATTTGCCATCCAGAACCGATGTGTTTAGCTCTAACTTGTGTGTCAGATCTAAAATCAGCAGCACCTGGGTTAACGGTAACACTTGGGAAACGTTTTTTTCCAAAACCTTTAGCATAAGAAGCTAAATCTGTATTAGGGTCAATTGTAGAATTATCAGATAAGGTTAAAACACCATTAACAGCAACACCTTTTACCAATTTAGCAACACCAGAAGCAAGTTCAGCATCAGTTATCCAAAAATAGTTAGATTGTCCTTTTTTAACCCATTTTGGTCCTTTCATACCTGTAACAGCGTCTGTAAAAACAGGAGAATCATCATACATTTTTATACCGTCATCGCTTTTTCTTCCGTTTGCAGTAGATATACCAGCATTTGCATCAGTTGTAACATAACCATCATCTACAGATTGAGATAAAACGTTTCTGTTACGTTTCCAATGCCATAAATCAGCCAATTCACCAGCATTTTTCATGTAATGTCTTGTGCTTTTTGTTCCGGCAGCAGTTCCTGTTAATCCACTATGACAAGTAATGGTACAAGTTCCATCTTTAAAGCCTGCAGGGTATGCGCCATTCACTTTTATAGGGAACATAAATCCAAATTTATCTTCATAAAATTTGTCATTTTTATGATTTGCGTATTTGTTTTCTTGTTTCCATGTTGAAGTTGCAGGATCAAAATAGAAAGATTCTCTATCCATACTGTCTGCTTCATCTTCATATTCTAATAGCAAATATAGATATTCGCCATCATGCCCACCTCTTAAAGAATATTTGTAACTTTCACCTTTATATGGGTCGAATAAGTCAGAAGGTTCTAATGCTAGATTTCCATTACTAGATTTATTTAAAGTGACAGTTTTATTTCCTGCAGCAGTTACAGTTGCAGCACTTAATAAAGGCCGTGCAGTACTCCAAATTTCATCTATATCACCATCAAAAACGGGTGCAGTTTTAAATTTTTTCACCAATAATACATCGGCGCTAGATCCAACTCCTGGATCACCTCCAACATTTGGAGCATCATCGTGTGTACAACTTGTAAATGACAATACGGCCATTGCTGCAAGTAAACTTAATTTAATTCTTTTCATTTTTTTAGTTATTATTATTATTATTATTATTATTATTATTTGCTAGGATATTAAAGTTCAGGAGTTACAGAAATTTTAGCAACTCCCGAACTTTTAATAACTAATATACTATAATGATTTATTGAACTGCTTCAATAGCATTTTTAATTAAAGCTTTTGCATATTTAGGATTATGAACACCTTTACTATGGTCTTCTTCAACAGTTTTATAATTCCATAATGCTTGAGCTGTTTTAAATGGAATTTTTACAGTTTGAACTATTGTAGAACCATCTTCTCTTATCAAGCCAAGAGCAACTAATTTAGTATGTAATGTTGCCATATCTGCTGCCAAACCAGCTACTTCAGTAGGTACGGTTGTATGACAAGTTGTACAAGCAGAAGTAGTCACTTCGAATGTATGCAATCCTTTTGCTGCATTGGTAGAAGCGCCCATATGACATGAAGTACAAGAAGCACCGGTTCTGTGAGCTGCAGTTCCAACTACAGGCATAGCGGTTGATCCATTTGCAATGACAGCACCCTGAATTCCTTCTAGCATTTGTGCTTGACCACTGTAATGAGGGTAAAATCTTTGGTTTGCTTGTAAATAAAGGCCTGTACCATCATCTACCGGAGCTTTTGATCTTCCTTGGTGACAAGAGGTACAGTTGTTACTTGCATTGCCATAATCTATTACATAAGTAGGCTCAGTTAAATCTAATTTAACAGGGGCAATGTTTCTTAAGGCGTAATCATGACCATCATTTGCAAAATCGAAAGTACTGTGTTTGCTATGGCAAGTAGTACAAGAAATAGCGGTAGGATTTGTAATAGCTACAGCTGGTTTTCCAGTAATATAGTTGATATAACCTTCATTTGAGTGGCAACGAGAACAAGAATCTCTACCACCTGCGTAGGCAACATTCGCACCTGCAGCATGTACTGATTTTGCGTACGATGCTTCTATTGGTGCTCTGTGACTGTCATTATGACAAGCCACGCAAGATGCGGTACCATTAACACCGTTAACACCGTTAACTCCATTAACACCGTTAACACCATCAATTCCAGCTGTACCTTGTGGTCCCTCTATAGGCTATAGGCTCACTTGTACATTGGATAAACATTAAACTTGATGCTAAAATCATCAAGAAACCTATTAATTTTAAATTTTTCATAATATTAGATATTTGTTTGTTTTAAATCTTTGATAAAATTAATAACATCTTTAACGTTTATTTATGATTTAAGTCATCTTTTTTAAAATTTTAAATAACTGATAATAAGTATTTTAATTGCTATTTAGAACACTTATAAATAATTTTATTCATTTTTTACGCTACATTTGTTACAAACACATATAATTGGCATTTTTTTAACAGTTAAAGTTTTCTTAAAAGCGTTTAATATTTCAATTCATTAAGCTGGTGCTTGTAAAAAATGTTCTCATATAAATTGCCTCCTTCCTTAAATAATAAATAGACCAGTCAATAAACAGCTAATATTTTTTGTAAATTTGCAGAACAAAAAAAAATACAATGGCAAGATTTGAAATAAAACTTCCTAAAATGGGCGAAAGTGTTGCAGAAGCAACCATAACTTCTTGGCTAAAAAATGTGGGTGATCGTGTGGAAATGGATGAAGCCATAGTTGAAATAGCTACTGATAAAGTCGATTCTGAAGTGCCAAGTGATGTAGAAGGAACTTTGGTTGAGTTATTATATGAGGTAGATGCCATTGTGAAAGTTGGTGAAACCATTGCCATTATTGAAACCCTGGATGAAAATGCCGAAGAAAAAGTTGCAGTAACTTCTGCTTCTGAAGAAATAACAAATGAAGCCGAAGCGATTGAGAAGGAAGTTGAAAATGCCATTGAAACAACAACAATTGGCAAAGTTTCTGAATCGGGAAAATTCTTTTCTCCTTTAGTTAGAAATATAGCCACTACTGAAAATGTTTCCATGGAAGAATTGGAAGCGATCATTGGCACAGGAAAAGATGACAGAGTCACTAAAAATGATATTTTAGCCTACATTGAAAGCGGAAGAAGCGTATCAAAACCAGTTCATAAAGAAATTATTGCTGAAGTACCAAAGCCAAAAGCAGCAATAACTGAAACAGTTAAAATAGTGACGCCAATATCAGTAAGCGGGGAAGATGAAATTATTGAAATGAGCCGCATGGGCAAATTGGTGGCGCATCATATGGTGGCATCTGTGCAAACTTCTGCGCATGTACAGTCTTTTATTGAAGTTGATGTTACCAATATTGTAAAATGGAGAGATCGTATTAAAGACCAGTTTTTTGCACGTGAAGGTGAAAAAATTACCTACACACCTATTTTCATGCAAGCAGTTGCCAGCACCATTAAAAAATTCCCAATGATTAACATTTCCGTTGATGGAGATAAAATTATCAAAAGAAAAGCGATCAATTTAGGAATGGCGGCTTCGTTGGCCGATGGAAATTTAATTGTTCCTGTTATTAAAAATGCAGATCAGTTGAATTTGGTGGGAATGACAAAAGCTGTAAATGATTTGGCAAACAGAGCAAGAAAAGGACAGCTTAAACCTGATGATATTCAAGGTGGAACTTACACGGTAACCAATGTTGGAAGTTTTGGAAGTGTTTTTGGAACGCCAATCATTAACCAGCCGCAAGTTGCTATTTTAGCTTTGGGAGCTGTTCGAAAAGTACCAGCGGTTATTGAAACACCCGATGGCGATTTTATAGGAATCCGTCATAAAATGTTTATTTCACATTTCTTATGATCACCGCGTGGTTAATGGCTCTTTAGGAGGAATGTTTATTAAAGCGGTTAAAGAAAATTTGGAAGCTTGGGATGTAAATGCCGACTATTAATTTAAAATAGTTATTCTGGAAATTGCTAAATAACTAGTGGATTTTTCGGAAATATAGCGGAAACCTGTTCTTTTAATTGTGATAATTGAACAGGTTTTTTGCGATTTGTGCCTAATTATAAATTAATATTTGGCTTAAACATAAGAATTGTAATAATGACCAATGTCAAATATTTATAAAGTTTTAAAATGAATTAATTAATAGTTTGACTGGTTTAAAAAATTTAAATTTGCACAAACATAAAATTTGATACAAACATGATTAAAGCATTTAGAATTATTACGTTACTTGAAGGATTTTCACTTTTAGTGCTGTTGTTTATAGCGATGCCGTTAAAATATATATGGAACCTACCACAAATGGTGCAGGTAGTTGGCATGGTGCACGGCATTCTTTTCTTGGTGTTTGTGGTAATGGCCTTAATGGTTTTTTATGAGTTGAAATGGAGTTTAAAAACTTTAGGAATTGTGATGTTTGCTTCTGTAATTCCATTTGGCGCGATTTATATTGAAAAAAAACACTTAACACGATAAAGTATGATTGGGGATTTTAACGTATCATTTTATATCAATTTTATACAGGAATATTTAATTGATAAGGGAATGACGTTTTTTTGGGCGAGTTTCATAAATTTATTGGTAACCCTAGTTCTGCTGGGTTTGGCGGTACTTTTTTTGGATAGAATTTTGCGTAAAATAATTATTTTAACCTTTAAAGTGTTTTCTGAAAAAACCAAGACAACTTTCGATGATTTCTTGGTTGAAAGTAAATTCCCGAGATACATTGCACATATTATTCCGGTTTACATTTTAAAACTCAGCATTCTATATGTTGTTGAGGGATACTCATTTTTAATTCAAATTTTCAGTATTGCCATTAATATTTATGCGGTTATATTAATTGTTCAGATTATAAGAAGTTTTTTAAGATCTACCCAAAAATATTTACGAACCAAAGAAAAATACAGAGACAAGCCTTTGCAAAGTTATACGCAGGTAATCATGCTGTTTTTTTGGGGAATTGCCACCATTTTTATTGTGTATCAGTTAACAGGAAAAGACATTATGAGTTTTGCCACTTTGGGTGCCGCTTCCGCAGTGATCTTGTTAATATTTAAAGATACTATTTTAGGTTTTGTCGCTTCAATTCAGGTTTCAGTAAATGATATTGTAAGGATTGGAGATTGGATCACCTATAGCAATTTTGGCGCTGACGGTATCGTTACAGATATTAATTTGGCAACCGTTCGCGTGCAAAACTGGGACAATACTTATACAACCATACCAACATACAGCTTAATTTCCGATTCTTTTCAAAATTGGAGAGGAATGCAGGACTCTGGAGGACGACGTATCAAAAGAGCCGTTTTGATAAAACAGTCCTCCATAAAGTTTTTAACCGATGAAAAAATTGAGGAATTCAAAAAAATTCAATCTGTTAAAAAATATATTGAACACAGACAGCGTGAAATTTTAAAGTATAATGAAAAAACAGGTGCTGATAAATCGGTTTTAATCAACGGAAGAAACCAAACCAACTTTGGGGTTTTTAGAA
>JAAFHC010000113.1 GCA_010906935.1 Gelidibacter sp. | reverse complement strand
AATTGAGTTTGATGACGTTAAAACTGAAATAGTTAAAACAAAATTGGTTGAACGGGAATCAACAAAAAAGCTTTTTATAAAGTTTTAAATTAAAAATTAAAAAAATATGCTAGAAAAAGTTTATGGCAGCGCCGTGTTTAGTCCAAGCAAATATTTACTTGTTTTTAATTATTAATCATTTTTCGGTTTTAGTAAATTGCTTGTTGAATGTTTGTAGGTTTAAATTTAGTTTAAATGTAAGCATAAATTATATGCGGCTTAGCAGCTTTACTTTTTCTTGTTCGAATTTTCAATAAAGTCATTCGTAATCTTTTTAATTCTTTTATCCTTTTCATTTGCCAAAATCTTTAAAACTCTGAAGTTTTTATCGACTGATCTTAAAGGTTTAATTTCAGCGTGTGTATCTAATAAATCCGTAAATATACTTTTGATAATATTTTTTAATAATTCAATCAATAATTTAATCTCAGTAAATGTAATCTCTGAATTGGAATAATTTTCTTTATCTCTATCAGTATGACTGTAAATTTTATTTCGTAAAATTATTAATTCATTTATCGTTTTTTCGTTTTCCGCCAAAAGATTTTCCCAATTTTCAATCTTTTTATTATCAAATCCAAGCTTTCCAAAATACCCATTGTTCTTGAGCTTTCGTAGAAACTTAAAAACATTGAAACTTTGACTATTTGAATCAGTAATCAGTTTAGAAAGTTCAATTACTAAATTTCTCCAATAAATATGTCGAGTAAAATCAATAAAAAAAGATTTGTTTGCATAATCATTCTCACTTTCAGTGCTTGGTGAATATAAATATGAAGAAAACTCATAGCATTGCATTGCCATTGTCAATATTTTCCAAATTGAGTTTAATTCAGATTTTAACTCAATTGAAAGATTTTTATTTTTCATATCGTATTGCTTCTAACGTTCGGGCTATGATTTCGGCGTGGATAAATCCGCAGGAATTGTCCGCAAAGAAATCAGGTTAAATATATACTTTAGTTTTAGAGTTTGCACTGTACCAAGCTGAATTATAGCCATTGTTATTGTGTGCAGTGCATTATACTGTATTTTTGTTTTTATTAATTAAGTTAGATTCTCTAATTATATTTTTTTGAAAGTTTTTAGTCTTTGATATTACCAATCAGTTGTTTTTATTTGATATTTACTAAAATCAAATAAGGTGTAAAAAGTATGGTTATAAATTTTAGCATCTCCATTTGAAAGAAACACATTTCTGAGTTTTGAATTTTTAATCACATAAGCTGAAAGGGGGTTAATAGCATTCGCAGACGCTATACTTATAACACCGTATGACGATTCATTTGTTGTTCTCAGATTTATTCCATTTAATGAAATTCTATATTTTCCGTCTTTAAATTCAAACATAAAAAATCCATTAATTGTTGAATTTAGAACATAAAAAGAAGTACCCATAAGTGTTTTCCCCGCACCTTTATAATCTGCCGAAATATTTTCAATATTCCCGGTAATTAGGTTTTCATTAATACTTAGATTTTTAAAGATTCCGTTACTTTTAAGTAAACCTTCAATTTCAGATTTCGTCATTTCGGTTTCGTAAACGTATTGCCATTCCAGTTGGTTGTTTACAATTTGGAAGTTATAATTTTCTTGTCCAAAAGTTAAAACGGACACTAAGGAAAAAAGTATAAATATTTTATTCATAATAATTTTTCAGTTTAGTTTATTCTATTTTATATTAAAATTTCTTTTTTTTATGGTAATTAATCACTTCACTCATTCAATTTGTAATTTTATTGCTGAATGTTTCTATAATTGGTGGTAACGAGTTTTTATGAGATTTGTGCGACTAAAAAATCGGAGGTTTTTCGGATGTAGCAAATCGTTTGTTGACTGTTTTTCGGTTCATATTTAGTTTAAAAGTAAGCATAAATTATACCCATTGTTAGGCTTTCGTACTTACTTTATATCTTTTTCTAGTTTGTTTGGATTTTGTCTTGTGTCAATTTGTCTTGTGTCAAAAACTGTAATAATCTCAATTTCTTTTCTGTCAAGGTTTATTCTGTAATAGAAAGTTGTCTGTTTTGTTACAACACATTTAAAAAGACCTTTAAATTCAGAGGATTGTTGGCAACTTTCAGGTTGTTCTGAAATCTGGTCAATTTTAGATGTAAGTTTTTTAATAAAATCATTCCGAACTTTTAAATTCCAATTCTCCAATAGAAAATCGTTCAATTTTAAAAGCTTATTTTCAGCTAATTCTGATAGAAATACATTCATTAAGAAATCTTTTTCAAAAAATCATTGAATTCGACTCTTTTTCCTTTATTCAACGATGTAATTCCTTTTTCGATTTCTTTTTGCTCGGACAAACTCAGCTCATTCCAAAAATCAACTTTTTCCTTTTGAATAAATTCTGTAATTTTTTCAATGAATTTGTCATTCTCAATGTTGAGAATTATTTTTACCAACTCTATTTTAGAAGTTTGAATATTCATATATGTTATTTCTTAAATTCAAAGTTACAAAAAAATCGGATTATTTTTAAAACTAAATTTTTTTCGTGCGTATGAATCCCAACGAGTTATATCTGTATAATATATACCATTTATCATATTTATCTATATATTTATGAGTAGTTTATGTTTGTAAAACTAAAAATGTTAGAGTCCGATTATTAGGGGGCTAGACCAATGAGCACATTCAATAAATAAAAAAACAATTTGTTGCATCAAAATTTTATCTATTTTTATAAAAATTAAAAAAATATGCTAGAAAAAGTTTATGGCAGTGCCGTGTTTGGCGTTGAAGCTACCAATATTACCGTTGAGGTAAATATTGATAAAGGAATTGGATATCATTTGGTTGGCTTACCCGACAATGCCATTAAAGAAAGCAGTTTCAGAATTTCTGCAGCTTTAAAAAACAATAAATACAATTTTCCCGGCAAAAAAATCACCATAAACATGGCACCGGCCGATATGCGCAAAGAAGGCTCGGCTTACGACCTAACTTTGGCTATTGGCATCCTCGCAGCTTCAAACCAAATAAAAACCGAAAAAATTGGGGATTACATTATTATGGGAGAACTCTCTTTAGACGGAAGTTTGCAGCCCATAAAAGGTGCGTTGCCCATTGCCATTAAAGCGCTTGAAGAAAATTTTAAAGGATTTATTCTACCGAAGCAAAATGCCAAAGAAGCTGCAATAGTAAGCGATTTAAAAGTTTATGGCGTTGAAAATATAACGGAAGTCATTGATTTCTTCGATGGAAAAATGGAACTGGAACAAACCATTATTGATGTTCAATTTGAATTTAATAAAAGTTTGGACAACCCAGAATTTGATTTCGCCGATGTAAAAGGACAAGAATCCGTAAAACGATCCATGGAAATTGCAGCTGCCGGCGGACATAATATTATTCTTATCGGTCCACCCGGAAGCGGAAAAACGATGTTGAGCAAAAGGCTGGCTTCCATATTGCCGCCAATGACTATGCAAGAAGCGCTTGAAACCACAAAAATACATTCTGTTGTTGGGAAAATAAAAGAAAGCGGCTTGATGTGTCAACGCCCGTTTCGCTCGCCACATCACACAATTTCTGATATCGCTTTGGTTGGTGGCGGACAATATCCGCAACCTGGAGAAATTTCTATGGCCCATAATGGGGTCTTATTTTTAGATGAATTGCCGGAATTTAAACGCACCGTTTTAGAAGTGATGCGCCAACCTTTGGAAGACAGGGAAATTACCATTTCAAGAGCAAAATTTTCAGTGACTTATCCAAGCAGTTTTATGCTGGTGGCAAGTATGAATCCGTCGCCAAGCGGTTATTTTAACGATCCCGATTCTCCAAAAACCTCCTCACCTTTTGAAATGCAACGCTATCTCAGTAAAATTTCGGGTCCGTTATTGGATAGAATCGACATTCATATTGAAGTGAATCCTGTCCCTTTTGAAAAACTTTCAGAAGAGCAATTAAGTGAACCAAGCACTGAAATAAGAAAACGCGTTACCAAAGCAAGGGAAATTCAAACCAATCGTTTTGCTGAATATGGAAATGTGCATCACAACGCGCAAATGAATGTGAAACAAATCAGAAAATATTGCAAATTGCTGCCTGAATGCAGTGTATTGCTAAAAAACGCCATGGAACGCCTAAGTTTATCGGCCCGGGCTTACGACCGGATTTTAAAAGTTTCAAGAACAATTGCTGATTTAGAAGGTGTTGCAGAAATTTCAACGAGCCACATTTCTGAAGCTATTCAATACAGAAGTTTAGACAGAGAAGGCTGGTTGGGATAAAAATATAGAAGAAATGACGGCTTGTCAAAACAACTATAAATAAAAATAGGGGGTATTTCCCCTTTTTTAAAGAGCTATTTCCCCTTACACAGCAATAATTCTTAACATATTTTTGACGTAAGAAAAAGAAAAATACTTTGTTTTTGTTAATTACGGGAAATTGCAAAAAAAACCTCTCAGAAATGAGAGGTTTTTATTTACAAATTTTTCTTATTAATATCTGTAATAATCCGGTTTATAAGGACCTTCAACCTCAACACCAATATATTTCGCCTGATCTTCCCTTAAAGTTTCCAGTTCAACGCCAATTTTAGCCAAGTGCAAACGCGCCACTTTTTCATCTAAATGTTTAGGCAACATATACACTTCATTTTTATAGGCTTCTTTATTGTTCCACAATTCCAATTGTGCCAATGTTTGGTTGGTGAATGAATTGCTCATCACAAAACTTGGATGCCCGGTAGCGCAGCCTAAATTCACCAAACGGCCTTCAGCCAAAATTAAAATCTCATTTTTGCCGATGGTATATTTATCAACCTGAGGTTTAATTTCAACTTTGGTATTTCCGTAATTTTTATTCAACCAAGCCATATCCAATTCATTGTCGAAATGACCGATATTGCAAACGATGGTTTTGTCTTTCATTTTTTCAAAATGACGGGCAATTACAATGTCTTTATTTCCAGTTGTAGTGATTATGATATCAGCATTTCCAACAACGGTATCCAATTTTTTCACTTCAAATCCGTCCATTGCAGCTTGCAACGCACAAATTGGATCAATTTCGGTAACGGTCACAATAGAGCCCGCTCCTTTAAATGAAGCCGCAGTTCCTTTACCAACATCACCATAACCACAAACAACCACACGTCTTCCTGCTAACATAATATCTGTAGCTCTTCTAATCGCATCAACCGCACTTTCTCTGCAGCCGTATTTATTGTCGAATTTAGATTTTGTTACGGAATCGTTTACATTTATTGCAGGCATTGGCAATGTTCCTTCTTTCACTCTTTCGTATAAACGATGAACTCCTGTAGTGGTTTCTTCGCTTAAACCATTAATTCCTGCTGCCAATTCTGGATATCTGTCCAACACCATATTGGTTAAATCGCCACCATCATCTAAAATTAAATTCAGCGGTTTTTTATCTTCCCCAAAAAATAATGTTTGTTCAATACACCAGTCAAATTCTTCTTCATTCATGCCTTTCCAAGCGTAAACAGAAACTCCTGCAGCAGCAATTGCGGCAGCAGCCTGATCTTGTGTTGAAAATATATTGCAAGAACTCCAAGTCACCTCAGCGCCTAATTCAACCAACGTTTCAATTAAAACCGCTGTTTGGATGGTCATATGCAAACAACCTGCAATTCGCGCACCTTTTAGAGGATTTTTGCCTTTAAACTCTTCTCTCAAACTCATTAACCCAGGCATTTCAGCTTCAGCCAATTGAATTTCTTTACGTCCCCATTCAGCAAGATTGATGTCTTTTACTTTATATTTAACGTAAGTTGATGTTGTTGTACTCATATTTATTAAATTTGTTTTTATTTTAAACAACTAAAACAAGTTGTTTAGGAATGTGCAAAAATACAAAATACATTTTAAAGTATAAATGTCTTTATTCAAAACTATAAAACCAAATAAACATACCACCATTTACGTGTGGAAAATTGAAGAATCTTTGAGCGATTTGTCTGAAAATATGCCTTTGACGGAAAGAAGCAAAGAAAGGTTGTTTTCTATGAAATCTGAACTTCACCAATGCGGATTTTTAAGTGTACGGCAATTATTGAAAGTCGCTGGTTATGCCGATTTTGATTTGTTTTATAACGGGAACGGAAAACCAAATTTAACCGACGGTAAAAACATCTCCATCACGCATTCTTTCACCTTTTCGGCCATTGCAATCAGCGATGCAGCCATTGGAATTGACATTGAAAAAAACAGAGAAAAAATTAAAATCATTCAACATCGATTTGTCAATTTTGAAAAAGGATTCATTCATAAAGATGATGATTATATTGAACAGCTTACCGTAATTTGGGGCGCTAAAGAATCATTGTATAAAATTTATCCTTTTGGCGGATTGACCTTTAAAAATGATATTGACATCAATTCTTTTCAAATTGCAGACAAAAAAACCACTGGCTATATAAAAGTTGAAGGATGGAACAAAAATTATGATATTCGATTTGAACAACTTGACGGATTTACCTTGGTTTATGCTTTAGAAACTTCAGAAAATGAGTAAATCCATTTTAGAATTCATCCAAAAAGCAGCCGTAAAAAAAGAAAAATTACTGGCTATTTTATTGGATCCCGATAAAACTGATTTAGAAAAACTGCCTAAAATTGCTTTAAGAATAGACAGCCTAAACGCAAATTTTATTTTTGTGGGCGGAAGTTTTGTTGAAAACGGCATCACTGATTTGTTTGTAAAAACACTGAAGAAACTTACAAAATTACCTATTGTTCTTTTTCCCGGAGATTTTTCGCAACTTACCAATCACGCTGACGCTTTACTGTTTTTATCATTGCTATCGGGCAGAAATCCTGAATATTTAATTGAGCAACAAATCAAATCGGTTCCTTTTTTGAAAAAATCCCCATTGGAAATTATTCCGACAGGTTATATTTTAATTGATGGCGGAACCAATTCATCGGTATTCAAAACAAGTAACACAAAACCAATTCCACAAGAAAACATCTCATTGGCAATCGATACAGCCGTTGCAGGAATGTATAAAGGAAAACAGTTGATTTATTTGGAAGCAGGAAGTGGCGCAAAAGTGCCTGTGAATTCCCAACTAATTTCAGCAGTAAAAAAACACATCTCAATTCCGCTCATTGTTGGCGGAGGCATTAGAACAAAAGAACAATTGAATAATGCTTATGAAAATGGCGCCGATTTGGTTGTAATTGGCACCGCTTTCGAAAATAATACTTCATTCAAATTTTAGCTTATGAATGATATCCTGAATTTTTTAATTGAACCTTACCAAACGGCAAGTGCGCTGCATATTTCGCTCGAATTAATTGCTGCCGTTTTTGGGGTGATTAGCGTTGTATACGCTAAAAAAGAAAATATTTTGGTATTTCCTATGGGCATCATAAGCACCGTATTGTATGTGTATTTGTTAGTTCAATGGTCATTATACGGCGATTTAATTATCAATATTTATTATACCATTATGAGCGTTTACGGTTGGTATATGTGGAGCAGGATTGTAGATGACAAACAACAACATTTGCTAGTTTCAACAACAAACAGCGTTGATAAATTAAAAACATTTGGCATTTTTTTATTCACTTCCATTTTTGTAATAATCGTTTATAGATATTATAATGTGATGCCCAATCATTTAAATTTTACCGAAAGCGTTGATTACGCTGTCACTAACTTAACTGCCGGAAATTTAGAAGACTTTAGGAAAATTACCCCATTTTTAGATACTTTTACCACAGGAATCTTTTTTGCCGCAATGTGGTTAATGGCCAATAAAAAACTAGAAAACTGGTTATTTTGGATTGTGGGGGATTTGGTTTCAATTCCTTTATATTTTGTTAAAGGATACGGTTTTACAGGAATTCAATACGCCATCTTTTTAATTTTGGCTTTTCAAGGATACAAGGCATGGAAGAAAAACTTAAACAAACAGACATAAATATTATAAAAGTGGTGCTTTTTGGGCCTGAAAGCTCGGGAAAAACAACACTTGCTAAACTACTCGCCCGCCATTACAATACTGTTTGGGTTCCTGAATATGCACGCGATTATTTACAAAACAAATGGAATAACGAGCGAAAAACCTGTGAAATTTCGGATATGCTTCCCATTGCTGAAGGACAAATGAAATTGGAAAACGAATTGGCCCTAAAAGCCGATCAAATTTTAATTTGTGACACCGATTTATTGGAAACAAAAGTATATTCTGAAGAATTTTACGGTGGTTTTGTGCATCCTGATTTGGAAAAAGCAGCCTTACAAAATACCTACGACTTATATCTACTAACCTACATTGATGCACCTTGGAAAAAAGATGATTTAAGAGACAGACCAGAACAACGCAAAGAAATGTTCAAAGCCTTTGAAAATGCTTTGATAAAAAACCATCGGCCTTTTATTTTATTGAAAGGCGAAAAAAAGGACAGGCTTGAAGTTGCCATCCGGGAAATTGATGAACTTTTAAAATTGAAGCCGAATTTACACCGATTTTCAGGCAAATAATTCAGCAAAAAAATATCCAAAGCGAATGAACACTGAAATGTTGTTAAAGGAATTAAAATTTAAGGCAGTGCGCAGCGGCGGCGCCGGCGGCCAGCATGTCAATAAAGTTTCTTCAAAAATAGAACTAACATTCGATTTACAAAATTCAGAAAGTTTTTCAGAAGAAGAAAAAGCGTTGTTGATTCAAAAACTGAAAAGCAAACTTACCAAAGAAAATATACTGCTGCTTCAGTGCGACGAAAGCAGAAGTCAGCACAAAAATAAAGAAATTGCCATTGATCGATTTTTGAAAATTATTGCCGACGGATTGAAAGTTCAAAAACCCCGAAAAGCTACAAAACCAAGTAAATCAAGCATTCATAAACGCTTAGAGAAAAAGAAAAAAACAGCCTTCAAAAAAGCATTGCGAAATAAAATGAATTTCGAATAAAATTAATTTTTTTGTTTTATTTGAAATCTTATGCCTAAGTTTGTACCATCTCAAAAGGGGTGCCTAAAACGGCTGAGATCAAACCCATTGAACCTGAACAGGTAATGCTGTTAAGGGAAATTAAGCGATAACAATCGCATGGACAACAAATTAATTATTCATAACATCGATTAATTACCTCTTTTTAAATCGTTTTATTTTAAAAAAATGAAACAATATTTAAAAATGAAACTGAAAAAAGTAACCATTTTGGCAACTTTTTTAATTACTGCATTTTCTTTTAATGCAAATTCACAAGAACTTTTTACGCTTTCCGGCAAAGTAACAGACGGATCTAAACCATTTTCCGATGTAAACATTGTGGTGAAAGAAACCAACAAGGGAACAACCACCAATATTGATGGCACATTTTCCTTATCCTTAAAAAAAGGAACTTACACGTTGTTGGTAAGCGCGCTAAGCAATCCCAAAGAAGTAAAAGTTGTCTTAACAAAAGATGTTTTTATTTCAATTGACATGACCGACCGATTTATGAATTTGGAAGAAGTCATTGTTTCGGCAGTTCGCGTTAAAGCAACATCACCCGTAACCCACAGCAACATCAACAAAAAGGATTTGGAAAAACGCAATTTAGGGCAAGATATTCCAATCTTATTGAGTTATTTACCGTCCGTAGTTACAACAAGTGATGCCGGCGCCGGAGTTGGATACACAGGAATAAGAGTTCGCGGAAGCGACGCCACACGCGTGAATGTTACCATCAACGGAATTCCTTATAACGATGCTGAAAGTCAAGGAACTTATTGGGTAAACATGCCCGATTTCACTTCTTCAACAGAAAGTTTGCAATTGCAACGCGGCGTTGGAACTTCAACCAATGGATCTGGGGCTTTTGGTGCAAGTTTAAACTTGTTGACCGATGCTGTTTCTGAAAATGCTTATGGAGAAATAAGCAGTTCATTTGGCTCCTACAACACCAAAAAACACACGGTAAAATTCAGCACCGGAAAAATTCATGACCATATTGAATTTGCGGGTCGTTTATCAAAAATAGATTCAGACGGGTACATTGACCGCGCTTGGTCTGACCTGAAATCCTATTTTTTGCAAGCTTCTTATGTTGATGACAATACCTTAATTAAAGCCTTGACTTTTGGCGGTCATGAAAAAACCTATCAGGCCTGGTATGGCGTTACTAAGGATGAAATGGAAACTTTAGGCAGAACCTACAATCCGTATTTCTACGAAAATGAAATTGACAATTACCAGCAAGATCATTATCAATTGCATTGGAATGAAAAATTGACGGAAAACTGGTCCACAAATATTGGGTTAAACTACACCAAAGGCAGCGGTTATTTTGAGCAATTTAAAGCAGATGAAGATTTTTCGGATTATTTATTAACGCCAATTACTCTTGGCGGCGAAATTATATTGACCAAACCGATTTGATTAGAAGACGTTGGCTGGACAATGATTTTTATGTAGTTAATGCAAATGCCACTTACAAAAATGATGATGTTGAGTTTATCTTCGGAACCTCCTACAGCAACTATACAGGAAATCATTTTGGAGAAATTATCTGGGCTCAATTTGCCAGTAATTCTGAAATAAGAGACCATTATTACGATGCCAACACTAAAAAAAATGACGCCAATATTTTTGGAAAATTAACCTATAATTTGAATGATTCCTGGACACTATTTACCGATTTACAAGGTAGATTTGTGAAGTTTGACACAAAAGGATTGACATCTGACAGAACGCCAATTAACGTTGATGAAAACTATTCGTTTTTTAATCCGAAAGCCGGATTGACATTTGAGGCAAATACCAACAACAGTTTCTATTTATCGTATGCAAAAGCCAATAGAGAACCAAATCGCAACGATTTTGAAAACGGGATTTTCACTTCAGAAAAATTAAATGATTTTGAATTGGGATGGCGTTTTAAAAATGAAGCCGTTAAAATAAACAGCAATATTTATTATATGTTTTATAAAGATCAGCTGGTTTTAACCGGTGCTATTGATGATACCGGTTCGCCAATAAGAGCCACCAGCGGAAAAAGTTACCGACTTGGATTGGAAATAGACGCACAAATTAAATTGACCGATAAAATTTCACTACAGCCAAATATTGCCATCAGCAGCAACAAGAATGTTGATTTTTTATCCACTTGGAATGGCGAATTGGTTGATTTAGGAAATACCGACATTGCTTTTTCCCCGAATTTAATTGCGGCAAATGCCTTGGTGTTTCAACCAAATAACAAAATGCAATTTTCCCTTTTGTCTAAATATGTTGGGGAACAATATATGGGAAATATTGACAATGCAAACTCAAAACTGGAAAGCTATTTTGTAAACGATTTTAATGTTTCTTATGAAATTATTCCGAAAAAAATAGTTAAATCAATTGTGCTAAGCGCCTTGGTAAACAATATTTTTAATACTGAATATATTTCAAACGGATACTATTACACTTATGATGACACCTGGTCGGTTCCAAATCAAACAACTACTTTAGATGGCGCAGGTTATTATCCGCAAGCCACAAGAAATTTTTTGGTTGGAGCGACATTTAAATTTTAAACAAATATCAATCATTATCCTTGATCTCATTTGTAAACGAAAAAACCCGAGGCAATAAATTACCTCGGGATTTTTCTGTTTAATAAAGTAATTTCTGTTATTTTTCTGAAGTCATTCTGCCAGTTGCGCAGCTCACAAAAGATTTTGCTTTGTGCAATACTGTATTTGTATAGCCAACTTCAGGATATCCCATACCTGATAATTTTTCTTTAGCCATTTGTATCACTGATTCATCCGTGGAATCTATACTTACTTCCGAAGTACTTAAATCAACCGAAACTTCATGTATTCCTTCAATAGTTAAAATTCCTTTTTTTACGGTATTGGCACAGCCGCCACATTTTAAATTTAATATTTCTATGGTTGTCATTTTCGTTTTTTGTTTTGGTAAAATTACAGTAATGCTATTTTTTAAAAGTAATGCTCCAAATCCCTCTTAAATCGCCTTCATTATACCCAATTGCCCTGTCATTAGGATAAAGCGATTTTATGATTGAATCGGTTTTCACCGATACAAATTCATCTACTTTTCCGTGGCAAGCCAAACAATTTGCTTTTAATAGAATTGGCGCATAATAGTGCTTGTTATTGTTGCTGTCCATTTCTACAATTGGCGTAATTTCATGTTTTTTAGAAATTAATTTATGATAATTATTGATAATTTCCAGTTCTCTTTCTGAAGGTTTATTTATTGGATTTCGCCATTTATCTGATGTTCTTTTTATGGTTACATCATATTGTTCAGACAATTGCTGGGAAATTGGCATGGCTTGAACATTGCAAAAAGGTATTGCCTGGGCCGGGCCGCCCATTTTCATTTGCTCTATCAATTTTTCGCTTAAGGCTTTAAAAGATGCTTGAGCAATTTCATTTCCTTTAGTGGTATATTCTTGTTTTTCCTTGTCCGTCAGTGAATTACCACAAGCTGCCATCACAAGAAATACCAACACCATCAACAAATTTTTCATGTGTGCTATTTTACAGTTTCATTGTTGTTTTTTATCCAATATAATATTCCACCATCCAAATCATAAATCTGTGTAAATCCAAAATCTGCTATTTTTTTTGAAGCAGGTGACGTTCTGTTTCCCGATCTGCAATAAATAAAAATCGGCTGATTTTTATCGTATTTTGCAATTTGATCTATAAAATTGCTGTCGTAGTAATTGATATTTACGGCACCTTCAATATGCCCTTGACTAAATTCTTGTGGTGTTCTAATATCAATAATCGTTTGATTTGCCGATTTTTCTTTAAATTCAGTTGGCGTAAGAACCTTTATTGCATCAGATTGTGACTGAGATTTGGTATTGCAACTTATTCCCAATACGGTTACAAGTACAAAAAGCATTAGTTTTACTGTAGTTTTCATTTGTTTTGATTTTTTTTTACAAAAGTAAAGTTACAATTAAATTTTAGCAGTAACCAAAGTTACCCTTATATAATAAAAAAGGGGAAGTAAAAACTTCCCCTCATATATTAAATTAAAAAGATCATTTATAGTAAAGTTGTTGGGCAAACATAATCGGTTAGTTTAACCCCAGTATCTTTAATATCTTTAAAACCGCCTCTTACATCTGTTACTTTTTTTACCCCATTTGCCTGAAAAATTGAGGCGGCGATAAGGGAGCGATAACCACTGGCACAATGTAAAAAATATTCCTTGTCAGGTTTTATTTCAGCAAAATTTGAGTGAATAAAATCTAAAGGAAAATTCTCTACTCCAACCACATGTTCAGAAAGATATTCAGATTCTTTTCGAACATCAAGCGCCACAATATTTCCTTCCTTCAATTTATTGGCAAATTGCGTTGCAGAAATGGAGCCTATTTTATCAACTTTAAAACCTGCTGCAAGCCAAGCGTGAATTCCGCCTCTTAAAAACCCCAACGTATTGTCGTAACCCACACGGGAAAAACGTGTGACCACTTCATGTTCCCTTCCGCCTTCTGCAATAAAAATAATTTTTTGCTTTATGTTGGTAATTAAGGAACCAACCCAGGGCGCAAAGTTACCGTCAACACCTATATACCAAGCACCAGGAACACTTCCTTCTTCAGCATATTCATCTTTGGAACGTGTATCTATCACTAAAATATCATCACGTTCGCTCATTTCTTTGAATGTGGCCGCATCGATAGGTGTTGTGCCTCTGCGTAAAATTTCATCGATACTCGTGTTAATCTCTTTATTCATTCTTACATTATTTGGGAAATATTGTGGTGCTGGTTTTAAACCGGTAGTCACTTCTTTAATAAATTCCTCTTTGGTCATGTCGGCTCTCAAAGCGTAGTTTGTTTTCTTTTGATTTCCCAACGTATCGAAAGTTTCGGAACTCATGTTTTTTCCGCAGGCGGAACCCGCTCCATGATTAGGGTAAACAATAATATCATCGGGTAAAGTCATTATTTTATTTCGAAGGGAATCAAACAAATGACCTGCTAAATCAGCCTCTGTCACATCCGATTTTACTGCCAAATCTGGTCTTCCAACATCACCAATAAACAAACAGTCACCTGTAAATACGTAAGGCTTATTGCCCTTTTCATCTATTAAAACATAAGATGAAGATTCCATAGTATGGCCGGGCGTATGTAGTAATTTAAGGGTGACTTTCCCTATTTTAAATTCCTCTCCTTCAATTCCTTTATGAATATCATAATTGGGATTTGCATTTGGACCAAAAACAATGGTTGCCCCAGTTTTTTTAGCCAAATCAACTTGTCCGGAGACAAAATCGGCATGAAAATGCGTTAAAAAAACATATTTAATTTTAGCGCCATCGGCTTTAGCCATTTCAATATACGGTTCGGTTTCTCTCAAAGGATCAATTATGGCAGCTTCTCCATTCGACTCAATATAATAGGCCATTTCAGCCAAACAGCTTGTGAATAATTGTTCTACCTTCATAATCAATTGATTTATATTAAATTAATATTAAAGTTATTTTCGTGTTTCTCAAAATTACAAGATGAATAATCTTTCATTTGTAATCTTCATCACATTATAGAAAATATTTTGAAAATATTAACTATTTGTTTGTTTTATAAAATCGGAAAATTTGATTCCTGTCTCCTTGCTCTTTTTTCCTTCTTCAAAAGCATCTACTGCTTCCTGAATGCTCAAAAAGCAATTTTGATACCCTATTTTCTTAATAATGCCGCTTTTTTCTAACACATCCCTAACAGGCCCTTTCATTCCGGTAAAGGCGATATCAATATTTAATCTTCGATACTTGGTGATCACATCATTTAACATATATACTCCAGAGCTGTCAATACTATTAATGCTTTCACCATCAATGATTATCAATCTTAATTTATCCCCTTTTCCAGCTACGGATGTTTCCAATTTATCTTTAAAATATTGCACATTGGCAAAAAATAGCTGGGCGTCAAAACGCACAATTAACATTTCTTCGGAACTGATTAGAAGTCCTTCAAATCTTTTTATGTTTCTGTAAAAATGGGTCTCAGGAATTCTGCCCAAAATCGCAATGTGCGGTTTTGTGGTTGTATAAATCAACATTCCTAACGACAATATAACTCCGATAAAAATACCTTCTTTAATGCCTACAGTTGCCGTAATTAAAAGTGTGATGTTTAAAATTACAAGCTCTCTTTTTGAATATTTTAGCAATTGTTTTGGAACAGAAAAGTCCAATAACCCAAAAACGGCAACTACAATAATTGCCCCCAGCACGGCCTCGGGCAAATAGTAAAAAAGAGGGGTAAAAAACAACAAGGTAAGTCCTAC
>JAAFHC010000112.1 GCA_010906935.1 Gelidibacter sp. | reverse complement strand
GCCATTTTAATTTCTATTGAACATTTTCATTCCTTGTTTTCCATTAACGGAACTGTTTTATTTAACTACAGCAGTTTAAAGGGAGAAAACCCAATTATAGAACCCAAAGAAACAAATTCTTCCATAAAATTAATTTTGAACCAATTAAGGACCAAACAAACAAACGATTTGCTTAGGCCAATTTATATCAAAGGAAAAGTTTATGAATTGCTGAGTTATTATTTCAGTCAGTCCTCAGAAAAAGAAACGGAAAATTGTCCGTACATTTCTAATGAAGAAACTGCCAGCAAAATAAAACAGGCAAAACAGTTGATTATCTCAAACATGAACAATCCTCCTTCCCTTAACAATTTGGCAAAGGAAGTTGGCCTTAACATCAAAAAACTAAAAACCGGCTTTAAAGAAATTTATGGTGTTCCCGTATTTACTTATTTGTTGAACCATAAAATGGAATTGGCAAAAACATTGTTGCAGGAACAACAAATGAATGTAAACGAAATAGCATCTCATTTGGGCTACAGCGCTTCCAGCCATTTTATTGCTGCTTTTAAAAGAAAATTCGGAATTACACCAAAACAATTTGCAAAATCATAATTACACCAACATAATGAAAGGAGTTTTATTAGTAAATTTAGGATCGCCAAACAGCACTTCAACAAAAGATGTCAGAAACTATTTAGATGAATTTTTAATGGATGAACGGGTCATCGACGTGCCATATTTGTTTCGTGCATTTTTAGTGAAAGGCATTATTTTAAATACCCGTCCAAAAAAATCAGCCGCAGCTTATAAAAAAATCTGGTGGGATGAAGGTTCACCATTAATTGTTCTCTCTAAAAGATTGCACAAAAAAGTGCAGGAAAACACCAATATTCCTGTTGAATTGGCGATGCGTTATGGGAATCCGTCCATGAAAAGCGGCATTCAAAAATTGGCTGAGCAAGGCGTTACCGAAATTTTACTGATCCCGCTTTATCCGCAATTTGCGATGGCAACTACTGAAACCATTGAAGTTTTAGCAAAAGAAATTGTAAAAAAACAGTTTCCAAATATAAAACTGACCATGGTTCCTGCCTTTTACAACCAGCCAGATTATGTAGAAGTATTGAGTGAAAGCATTCAAACTTCTCTTGAAGAATTAAAACCAGAGCATCTTCTTTTTTCTTATCACGGCGTTCCGGAAAGACATATCAAAAAATCGGACGTCACAAAATCACATTGTAAAATCGACGGCAGTTGCTGCAATACTCCATCTCCGGCCCATGAGTTTTGCTACCGTCATCAATGCTATGAAACCACAAAAAATGTTGCCGCAAAATTAAATTTACAAGAAGGAAGTTATAGCACTTCATTTCAATCGCGTTTAGGAAGTGACCCATGGTTACAGCCTTATACCGATCAAACCATAGATAACTTCGCCATAAATGGCTTGAAAAAATTAGCCGTAGTTACACCTGCATTTGTTTCTGATTGTTTAGAAACATTGGAAGAAATTGGTATGGAGGCTAAACATTCTTTTATGGAAAATGGCGGCGAGGAATTCAATATGATTCCTTGCTTAAACGACAACGATAAATGGGTAACCACTTTGGTAAATTGGATTCATATTTGGGCTAAATAATTAGTTTTAATTTATTAACTAAAACAAAAACAAATACAGAATCCTTAAATTATAGTTTCGTTTTCTATAGATATCTCAAAAAATATTACACAATCTTATTCTAATATTCAATAATACACAATTTTTATTGAATATATAATATATTGTTTATCAGTAAGTTATAAGAACCTAATGATTTTAATCATATAAAATACGCAATCGATTTAGTAACTTTACGGCATTAATAAAAAAATCAAACGTATTTTATGAAAAAACTTCTATTAGGTAACGAAGCATTGGCACAAGGCGCCATTGATGCTGGTTTATCCGGTGTTTACGCCTATCCGGGAACACCTTCTACCGAAATAACAGAATATATCCAAAAGTCAAAAATAGCACAAGAATTAAATATTCATTCCGCTTGGTCTGTCAACGAAAAAACTGCGATGGAAGCAGCACTCGGTATGTCTTACGCTGGGAAAAAATCCATGGTCGTGATGAAACATGTGGGGCTAAACGTGGCGGCAGATGTGTTTATGAATATGTCCGTTTCAGGAATCAATGGCGGATTGGTGGTTGTTGTGGCCGATGATCCTTCTATGCATTCCTCACAAAATGAACAAGATTCACGGTATTATGGCAAATTTGCCATGATTCCTATTTTAGAGCCTTCCAACCAACAAGAATGCTATGATATCACAAAATACGCCTTTGAATTATCAGAAAATTTAGGATTGCCTGTTCTCATTAGATTGGTTACACGATTGTCGCACTCAAGAGCTGGGGTTGCAACCGGTGAAAGAATTGTTCAAAATAATATTCATTTACCAAAAATAGCTACACAATTTCAGTTAATTCCAATGCATGCGCGTGGTCGATACCAACATTTGGTAGACCTTCAACCAGATATGCTTGAAATATCAGAAAATAGCGACTTTAACACATTCTATGATGGCGCCAATAAATCCATCGGAATTATTGCATCAGGAATCGCATATAATTATTTGATGGAAAATTTCGAGGACGGAAAATGTCCTTATCCAGTTTTAAAAATTTCGCAATATCCATTACCAAAAGAACCCATAAAACAATTATTTGACACTTGTGAAAAAATATTAATATTGGAAGACGGCTATCCTTTTATTGAAGAAGCTATTTCCGACTTTTTAGGTGAAAACCGAAAAGTAATCGGACGTTTAAGCGGTGATATTCCACGTGTTGGAGAATTAAATCCCGACAATATTGCAAACGCTTTGGGTTTTGATATCGTGATCAACGACAATTTGCCAAAAGTTGTTTTGGGCAGACCGCCACAATTGTGCGTTGGTTGCGGGCATAACGATTTGTTTAATGCCATTAACGCATTAAAAAACGAATCGGCATCCCAACAGGTTTTTGGCGATATCGGCTGTTCTGCCTTAGGCGTTTTGTCTCCTTATGAAAGTATCAATACCTTGATTGAAATGGGCTCTTCAATTACCATGGCAAAAGGTGCTGCAGATGCAGGAATTCATCCGGCGATTGCTGTTATTGGCGACTCCACGTTTACACATTCAGGTATGACTGGATTACTGGATGCCATTATTGAAAATACACCTATCACTGTTATTATTTCAGACAATTCGGCCATTGCAATGACCGGCGCACAGGATTCAGCTGCTTCAGGCAGGTTAATTTCAATTTGTATAGGTTTGGGTATTGAAGAAGATCATTTAAAAATAATAACACCGCTTCATAAAAATTTACAGGAAAATATTGATATTATTCGCGAAGAAATAAATTATAAAGGAGTATCAGTTGTCATTGCTCAGCGTCCTTGCGTGCAACTTCCGAAGGAGAAAAAAGACAAATTAAAAGAATATACAAACGTGTCAATAAATTAATGATATGCACACAAAAACAAATATAATATTAGCCGGCGTTGGCGGACAAGGAATTTTAACCATTGCGGCCATTTTAGACACCGCAGCTTTGGACAACCATTTAAACGTAAAGCAATCGGAAGTTCATGGAATGAGCCAACGTGGCGGTGCCGTACAGTCTCATGTGCGAATTTCGGACCAGCCTATTTATTCCGATTTAATTCCGCAGGGAAAAGCAGATATCATTATTTCTGTGGAACCTATGGAATTGTTGCGCTATTTGCCTTATTTGAAAAAAGACGGCTATTTAATCACCGATTCCAATCCGTTTGAAAATATTAACAATTATCCTGAGTTGGAAACACTTTACAATGAAATAAAATCGCACAAAAACCATATTTTAATTGACGCGATGAAAATTGCAAAAGATTTGGGAAATTCAAAAGCTACTAATGTTGTTTTATTAGGAGCCGCCTCTTCTTTAATCCCTTTAAGTGATGAAAGTTTTCAAAAGGCAATTGCCACACTTTTTGAAAGAAAAGGAGAACGGATTGTTGCAAAAAACTTAGAAGCCTATTTTAAAGGTAGAGAAATTGCCGCTGAAATCGTATCCTAAACCCCAAATTATTTATGCTGAACAAAGAATTATTAAATCCCAAAAGCATTGTTGTTATTGGTGCTTCAAATAACATTCATACCCCTGGAGGAAGCGTTTTAAAAAATTTAATCGCCCACAATTTTAAAGGTGAATTATTTGCGGTAAATCCGAAAGAAACGGAAGTTCAAGGATTAAAATGTTATCAAAATGTTGCTGAAATTCCGAATGTTGATCT
Source organism: Gelidibacter sp. (assembly GCA_010906935.1). Lineage (GTDB taxonomy): Bacteria > Bacteroidota > Bacteroidia > Flavobacteriales > Flavobacteriaceae > Lutibacter. The sequence goes on along the minus strand of JAAFHC010000112.1, from coordinate 4,235 downwards.
TGCAATAATAGCCATTGCGGCAAAATTTACGTTGGAAACCATTCAAATTTTAACACAACAAAAAAACACCAAAGGTTTTATTATTTTTTCAGCAGGATTTGGGGAAAAAGATGAAGAAGGAAAAAAACTGGAAGATCAAATTGTACTAGAAATAAATGCTGTTGGCGGAACACTGCTTGGCCCGAACAATATCGGATTGATTAATCAGCATTATGCAGGTGTTTTTACTTCTCCCATTCCTAAATTAAACCCAAAAGGCGTCGATTTTATTTCAGGTTCCGGCGCAACTGCCGTATTTATTATGGAAGCTGCTATGGCAACCGGATTGACATTTTCAAGCGTTTATTCTGTTGGAAATTCAGCACAAATTGGTGTTGAAGAAGTATTGCAACATTTGGACGAAACTTTTGAAAAAGGCACAAGTTCGGAAGTTAAATTATTATATATTGAAAGCATTGAAAATCCGCAAAAACTATTAAAACACGCGGCTTCCTTAATTTCCAAAGGTTGTAAAATTGCCGCGATTAAAGCAGGAAGTTCTTCCGCAGGAAGCAGGGCGGCAAGTTCGCACACAGGAGCTCTTGCAAATTCTGATGTTGCGGTGGATGCCTTGTTCAAAAAAGCCGGAATTGTGCGATGTTTTGGACGAAATGAGCTGATTACCGTGGCAGGAATTTTTATGCATCCTGAACTTAAAGGTAAAAATATTGCCGTAATTACTCATGCAGGCGGACCGGCAGTGATGCTTACAGATACTTTATCCAAAAACGGATTGAATGTTCCCGAAATAAGTGGAAAAAAGTCTGAAGAATTGCTAAATAAATTATTTTTAGGATCTTCCGTTTCAAATCCAATCGATTTTTTAGCGACAGGAAATGCGGAACAACTTGAAACCATTATTGATTATTGCGAAAACCAGTTTTCGGAAATAGATGCAATGGTGGTTATTTTCGGAAGTCCGGGATTGTTTGAAGTCTATGACGTTTACGATGTTTTAGACAAAAAAATGCGCGAATGCAAAAAACCTATTTTTCCGGTATTGCCATCGGTTGTAAACGTGGAAAAGGAAATCGATTACTTTATTGCAAAAGGAAATATCAATTTTCCGGATGAAGTATTGTTTGGAAATGCCTTGGCCAAAATATTTAATACTGCAATTCCAGTTTCTGCAAAAACAGTAAAAACCAGTCTGGATTTAGATGCTATAAGAACAATTATAAACAATGCTGAAAACGGTTATTTAGAACCTCAGCAGGTAAAAGAATTGTTATTGGCGGCAAAAATTCCTTTAGTGAACGAAGCTGTTTGCAACACAAAAAGCGGTAGTTTGAGCGAGGCCCTAAAACTTGGATTTCCTTTAGTGATGAAAGTGGTTGGCCCCATTCATAAATCGGATGTGGGAGGTATTATTTTAAATATCAATTCTGAAGAAAAACTGGCTGTTGCCTATGATGAAATTATGAAAATAGCGGGTGCAAAAGCGGTATTAATACAGCCTATGAAAAAAGGAATGGAGCTATTTATCGGCGCAAAAAAAGAAGGAAATTTTGGGCATATGGTTTTATGCGGTTTGGGCGGAATTTATATTGAAGTTTTAAAAGATATCAACGTAACGCTGGCGCCGGTTTCAAAAATGGAAGCCACTGAAATGATTCAAAATTTAAAATCTTACAAAATAATTCAGGGAATCAGAAATCAGGAAGGCGTGAATGAAAATTTGTTCGCGGAAATTATCGTAAAAATTTCGGATTTATTATTGGCAGCTCCTGAAATTGTTGAGCTGGATTTAAATCCGCTTTTTGGAAATGCCAAAGAAATTTTTGCAGTTGACGCCAGAATCAATATCTTAAAGTAGGGACAGGTCGCGACCTGTCCGTACTGTTCGTTCTGTCCCTTCTGTCCGTTCTGTCAGAAATTATAATTCAAAAAAAGTTAAAAAGATTTTTCAAAAGGAATTCGGTTCACGATACTTCTACCCAACGTAACCTCATCGGCATATTGAAGCTCATCTCCTACCGCAATTCCTCGCGCTATGGTTGAAGTTTTAATGGGTAGTCCTTCCAATTGCCTAAAAATATAGAAGTTGGTGGTATCGCCTTCAATGGTGGAACTTAACGCAAAAATGACTTCTTTTATGGTTCCCGTTTTTACTTTTTCTATCAAACTACCAATGGTTAAATTGTGAGGTCCGATTCCTTCAATCGGAGAAATTTTCCCACCCAAAACGTGGTACAATCCTCTAAATTGCGAAGTGTTTTCAATAGCCATCACATCGCGCACATCTTCAACCACACAAATAATTTCTGAATTTCTGGAGGAATTTGAACAAATTTCACAAATATCCTTGTCGGAAATATTGTGGCATTTTTCACAAAATTTAATCTCGTCTACCAATTTTATGAGTCCTGCAGCCAATTGATGCGTTTGTGATGCTGGTTGCTTTAACAAATGCAAAACCAAACGTAGAGCCGTTCTTTTGCCAATTCCTGGCAATTGAGAAACTTCATTCACAGCATTTTCCAAAATTTTTGAAGAAAAATTCATGTTGCAAATATACAATTAGGAAAGATATTCCCAATAATTTTGCTTTCTTTGTTAACCGTAACAATAAAAAAAATTAATGAAGCCAATATATATCCTTTCTCTAATTGCCATTTATTTTTGCATACTGCTTATAATTGCCTATTTCACTGGGAAAAACGACAACAATGACACTTTTTTTAAAGCGAACAAAAAATCGCCTTGGTATATTGTGGCATTTGGAATGATTGGAGCATCTCTTTCCGGCGTTACTTTTATTTCTATTCCCGGCTGGGTGCAAAGTTCCCAGTTTAGCTATATGCAAATTGTATTTGGCTATATGTTTGGCTATTTGGTCATTGCTTATGTGCTGATTCCCATTTATTATAATATGCAGGTTACTTCAATTTACGAATTTTTAAAACATCGATTTGGACCAACTTCCCATAAAACAGGCGCTTTTTTCTTTTTTGTTTCTAGGGTTTTAGGTTCAGCCTTCAGGTTATTTTTGGTGGCTTCAGTTTTACAATATTACATTTTTGACGCTTGGAATGTTCCTTTTGAAATTACCGTTATTCTCTCTATTTTCTTAATTTGGATTTACACTTTTAAAGGCGGAATTAAAACCATTGTTTGGACTGATACGCTGCAAACTGCCTTTATGCTTTTTGCACTTTTCGCCACTATTATAATCATTATCAACAAATTAAATTGGTCAATTTCCGATGTTTTTGCTTCCGAAGAATTTAAACATTACAGCAAAATTATTTTCTTGGACGATTTTAGTGACAAGAAACATTTTGTAAAGTCGTTTTTGGGCGGAATGTTTATTGCCATTGCAATGACAGGACTTGACCAGGATATGATGCAAAAAAACCTGACTTGTAAAAATACCAAAGAGGCGCAATGGAATGTCATTTCACTGGGATTGGTGCTTATTGTTGTCAATTTTGTATTTTTAATTTTGGGTGCTTTGTTGTTCATTTATGCTGAAAAATTTGGCATTGCAATACCTGTTGTTGATGGCACAATTAAAACCGATTTGTTATTTCCAGAAATTGCGCTTAAAGGTGATTTAGGAATTTACATTGGCATTTTTTTTATTATAGGCTTAATTGCCGCAGCCTACTCAAGTGCCGACAGCGCTTTAGCTGCTTTAACCACCTCCTTTTGCGTCGATTTTCTGGATATTGAAAATAGAGAAAAATCAAAGCAAACAGCCATTCGAAAAAAAACGCATATTGCAGTTTCCTTGGTGTTGATAATTGTAATCATCCTGTTTAGATATGTGCTAAAAGAAAACGTAATAAGCAGCGTGTTGCAAGTTGCTTCTTATACCTATGGACCGCTTTTGGGGTTATTTGCTTTCGGAATTTTCACAAAAATCTCTGTTAAAGATAGGTTGGTATGGATTGTGGCCATACTATCAGTGATTATTACCTATTACTTAAACGACTATTCAACTCAAATTTTAAACGGATATGTGTTTGGTTATGAGCTGTTAATAGTAAATGGATTAATTACTTTTATTGGTTTGCTTATCATAAGAGCCCCAAAAAAAGAAATGAGTGAAAAAGTCATAAACCAATAAAAGATTTTTAATTTTGCGACATGGAAAGCGATTTAAGCAATTATAGAAGAAATTACCAAAAAAGCGAACTTTCAGAAGAAGGAATTACCGACAATCCTATGGAATTATTTCAAAAATGGTTTCA
>JAAFHC010000111.1:7361-15894 GCA_010906935.1 Gelidibacter sp. | reverse complement strand
TGCGACTTCAAGATACTGAATTTCAGTATCTTGACCAATATCTAATCATTTTATTTTAACTTATTTTAAACTAAATAATTGCACCCAACGGGTTTTTAAAATATTAATATACTGATTAGTTACGAAGTTTTTGAATTTTTTGTGTTACACCTTAAAATAGGATTTGTACCATTCCGTTTCGTGATGGTCTTTTAAATTTTCTGTTGCAATATGATTCGGGTCTATTTTAGAATACAAGATTTCAAGGGAGGCAAAGTCTCGCTGACTAATGACTTTAAATTCGTTTTTTATAAGTTGGGCGGCGCTAACACCTGCGCCAATTTGATAGACTTTATTTTCGGCAAATCGATTTCTGCTGTAAATAACCTGACTTCCGCAGGCAGCACTTATGTCCATCATAATAGCAAGTTCAACACCTTCATTTTTTGCAATTTCGAGCATTTTTTCTGAAGCTTTTATCATTCCCTCTGTCCAGTCTTTTCCCGTTTCTGTCAACACTTTTGCTTTTCCGTTGAGCACATCAAAGCCGGTTCCGCCGTAAATGTCGCACATTTCTCTTGGCGTTCCGAATGAAAATTCTTCGGGGCAAAATTTTATGATTTTTACATTTTCATAGTTAAGCAATTTCAGGGCGCTTGGATATTTCCCATAAGAAGTGCCATCGTAACCGCAAGCCAATCCTGTCAAACAAGCACTCATTAAAATTCTTAAAGGGTTTTCCTTTGTGGGAATTCGCAAATTGAGGATGTCGTTTTTATTGGTCATTTAGTAGGACATTTCTTGAAATTTTTTTCTGAATTGCAAAGGTTTTGAAATATTGGGAAATACTTCTCTTGTGCCTCCAGAACCAACAATACCGATGGTTCCATAGCCGAGGATTCTTCCTAAAATGCTTTGGTCAACATTTACGCTTTCAATTTTTGAATGGTTCATTTCAAAAGTTTTTCTGCTTATTAAACCTGTTTTGATAATGACGCGTTTGTTGGTGATGGCAAATTCATCGGTATATCGGTCAATAAGCGGCGCAATAAACAGGGTGAAAAGTGCTCTCAAACTGAAAAAGATAATCCAGTGATAAGTTGTTTCCAATTCAACGCGTTCGTCATTGATTAAATTGTCGTTTACGTATTTTCCCATGTTGTTTTATAGATTTCTCTTTTTCAACTTAAATGTTTGAAGCGTTTAGTTTAAAAAAGTCCGTTAATTTGTGCGTCAATTTTGTTAATTACAGAATATAAATCTTCCGGATTGTCCACAAAATTTAATTTGTCGACATCAATAATCAGTAAATTTCCTTTGGTGTATTTGGTGATCCAGGCTTCGTAGCGTTCATTTAATCTGCTTAAATAATCTATGCTTATGGAGTTTTCGTATTCGCGGCCACGTTTATGAATTTGCCCAACCAAAGTTGGAATAGTTGCTCTTAAATAAATCAGTAAATCGGGTGGGGAAACCAAACGTTCCATCAATTCGAACAACGATTCGTAATTCACAAAATCGCGGTTGGTCATTAAACCCATGGCATGAAGGTTGGGCGCGAAAATTCGGGCATCCTCATAAATGGTTCTGTCCTGAATCAAGTTTTTGCCGCTTTCACGTATTTCCAATATTTGGCGGAATCGACTGTTTAAGAAATAAACCTGCAAATTAAACGACCAGCGTTCCATTTCGGCGTAGAAATCATCTAAATAGGGATTCTCTTCAACAGATTCGTAATGGGGTTCCCAATTGTAATGTTTGGCTAACAGTTTGGTTAGGGATGTTTTACCTGCGCCAATATTACCGGCAATTGCTACGTGCATACTAAAAATTTAAGTGAATATGAAAAAAGCTAATTTACTTAAATTTTTTATGTTTTTGCAACACAAATTTAAGCGCTTTAAAAAATTAACTTGTATCCGTAACCGCGAACGTTAATAATTTGTATGGAAATATCGTCTTTTAGCTTTTTTCGAAGCTTGGTGATAAAAACATCCATGCTGCGGGCATTGAAGAAATCATCGTCTCCCCACAATTTTTTTAGGATAAAAGAGCGGTCCAAAACCTGATTTTTATGCTTGATTAAGTGGAATAACAATTCCGATTCGCGGTGTGTTAAAGTTTCGATATTGCCATTTAAAACAAGTGTTTGATTTTTAACATTGAAAAGATAATTTCCTATTTTAATGACTTCTGTGCCATTTTCATAATCGCCTCTTTTTAAAAGCGCATTGATGCGTACTATTAATTCTTCCATACTGAAAGGTTTCCTTAAATAGTCGTTTCCGCCCAAATTAAAGCCTTGCACAACATCTTCGGTTTGCGATTTTGCCGTTAAAAATATAATGGGAATATCGGGATTTTCTATTCTAATTTCTTTGGCGAGCGTAAATCCGTCTTTTTTTGGCATCATCACATCCAACACCAACAACAGCGGATTTTCGCGTTTGTAAGTGGTGTAAGCGATTTCTCCATCGGCGCAAAGCAGCACTTCAAAATTCCGAGTCTCTAAACTTTCTTTAATTATTTGCCCTAAAGAAGGTTCGTCTTCGGCCAGCAATATTTTTACGGGATTAGGCATTTGGCAATTCAATTTTAAACAAGGTAGCGTTTTTTGCATCATAAACAATGGAAATGGTTCCGCCGTGTTTTTCAATAATTTTTTTGGTGTAATATAAACCAATACCAAATCCTTTTACGTTGTGCGTATTTCCTGTGGGAATGCGGTAAAAATGCTCAAAAACCTTATCTTTCTGATTTTTTGGAATGCCGTTTCCATTGTCTTGAATTGTGATGCCAACACTCTTTTTTAGCGAATACAATTCCACAGTAATTGTTTTTCCGCCGTATTTTAGGGCATTGTCAATAATGTTTCCAATGGCATTTCCAAAATGAAATTTATCCACATTTAAAACAGCATCACCAATATTATTTTTGAAGTTGATGGTTTTTTCCGGCGCCATTATTTTATAGTTTGCAATCACGTGGTCAATAAGTTCAGCAATAATTACAGGTTGTTTGTTGATTGCCAGTTGCTGGTGATTTAAAGCCGCTGTTTCCAATATTTTTTCGACCATCACATTTAAATTTGCCACTTGTGAATTGGCGATGGAAATGTATTTTTTGGCCTTCACTTTATCATCCAAAGCATTGAAGTTTTTCATGGCTTCCAACGCGGTTGAAATAGTGGCAATTGGTGTTTTAAATTCATGGGTAATGTTGTTGATTAAATCGTTTTTTACTTCTGCCAGCTGTTTTTGTTTGTAAATGGTTTTTAACAAATAGACCAAACTCGCGATAATACTAATGGACAAAATCAAGGACAATAAAATGCTGATGAAAGAATTTTTCAGCAAAATGGCTGTTTCATTGGTGAAACGAAGTTCCAAATGACTTCTGTGCGGCAAATAAGTTGATTTTGAAACAACCGTCAAGTGTTTTTCGGGAAAATTTTCTAGTTGGTATTCAATGGTTTTTTTATCAAAATTGTCATCTGAACGCCACTGAAAATAATCATATTTTAAAGCATAATCAATCCCAATGCGCGTACGCTTAAATTCTTCAGACAAATATTTATCTAATTTCTCAAGGTCTAAAGTATCTCTTGAGATGGAAATAAAAACTTTGGAAATTAAACTATCGATATTTTTTGGAATTACATCATTTGGCGTAAAAAACGCGTGATTTCTTTGGCTGTTAATGAATAAGGGTTTCTGATTTTTTTGTTTTGCTATATTTTGCAAGGTGCTGTCCACTTTTTTACGCAAACCCCATTTCGAATTGGTGCTCACAATAATAGTGTCTGTTTTTTCTTTTGAATTTTTTGAAGCTGCAGAGGTGAAGGTAATAATCCCCGATTTGGTTAAATTGGCAAAATAGGCTTCCACAGAATTGTCCAAACTTTGTTGAACTTTACTGATTAAATTTTGTTTGTTTAGCTCATATTCACGGTAATTCCAATACACTTGAACCGCAATGGTGGTAAATATGGTAACGCCAATAAAATAAACAACCCATTTGTAGTTTTTCTTATCCATAATCACAAAGTTAACTACATAAATTGGTTTATAATAATCGCTTAACAATCGTTAACACTAATTAACTGAATCGTATTTTATAAGCGCGTATATTTGTTGGGAAAAATAACTTAAATCGAATAAAATGATAAATATGTTGCTAAAAATTATGGTGTTGGTTTTCTTTTTAGTGCAAACCGCTTTAAGCGCCCAGGATTTTCAGGGAAGTGCGGTTTACCAAACAAAAACAAAAGTTGAAATGGATTTGGCGGCTTCAGGAATTCCAGCCGACAGGATTAAGCGGATTGAGGAGATGATGAAAAACCAAATGGAAAAAACCTATATTTTGACATTCGACAAAACAGCTTCCGTTTACAAAGAAGAGGTAAAATTGGATCAAGGTGCCGCTGGTGGCCCTGGAATGCGTTTTGCTATGATGGGTGGCGGCGCATCAGGAAAATATTATAAAAATACACAAACCAAAACATCGGCAAAAGAAAATGAGTTCAGCGGCAAAAACTTCCTGATTAAAGATGACTTAAAAACCTACGAATGGAAAATGGAGCAGGAAACCAAAATGATTGGCAATAATTTGTGTTTTAAAGCAACTACCATTATTGAAATGCCTGCAAATGCTGGCAATTTTTCCTTCGGAAGAAGAAATAACGACAGCAAAGAAGAAGAAAAAGAAGAAGAACAAAAAATCGAATTGGTTCCAGTAACCGCTTGGTACAGTATGGATATTCCCGTAAGCCACGGTCCCGGAGATTATTGGGGATTACCGGGATTAATTTTAGAAATCAACGCCGGAAATACGCAAATCATGTGCACAAAAATTGTAATGAATCCTAAAGAAAAAGCCGACATAACAGAACCAAACAAAGGGAAAGTGATGACCCAAAAAGAATATGACGTAATGTTGAAAGAAAAAATGAAAGAGATGCAAGAGCGTTTTTCAAACGAACGCCAAAAAAGTGGTGGCGCTGGTTCAGGAATGCATATAAGAGTTAATTGATAATTAGCCAATTAGCCTTTTAAAAAACAACTATGAAAAATTCTGAGATTTAAATGAAATTTAAATCAAGCTCCTTTTCCTTCGGAAAAGATTGGGGATAGGAAAACGATTCAAAATTTAACATCTAAAATTCAACATCCAACAGATCATTCTTTAAATGAAAAAAACATTAACTTTCCTCGCTACAATATTACTTCCCTTTATTATTTTTTCACAATCCATAAAATTGGAAGGAACCGTTAAGGACAAAGCAGACAAGCCACTGGAAATGGCAAACGTGATTGCTTTTAAAAAAGGCACCAACATTTTGCAGTCCTATTCCATTACCGATTCAAAAGGAAATTACAGATTAAGTTTGGATCAAAATGAAGCGTACACTTTAAAAGTGAGTTATTTGGGCTTCAACACAAAAAATGTGGAGATAGTTGTTGGCAAATCAGTTGCAGAGATGTCACAAAATATTATTTTGGAGGAATCTAATGAATCCCTAAACGAAGTGCAAATTACTTATGAAATGCCGGTGAAAATTGTGGGTGATACCATAGTGTACAATGCCGATTCGTTCACCTCGGGAAAGGAAAAAAAGTTGGAAGACGTGCTCAAAAAATTGCCTGGAATTGACATTGATTCCAATGGCGAAGTGGAAGTGGAAGGGAAAAAAGTGCAGAAGGTTTTGGTAGAAGGAAAAGAATTTTTCGACGGAGATTCAAAACTGGCGACCCAAAATATTCCCGCAAGCGCCATTGACAAAGTGCAAGTGCTTAAAAATTATAACGAAGTTTCGGGAATGCGCGGCGTTACCAATAACGAAGACAATATAGTCATCAACATCAAATTGAAACAAGGGAAAAAAAGATTTTGGTTTGGTGAAGTGAACGCCGGCGTTGGCGATAACGAAAAATACAGCGCAAAACCCAAACTGTTTTATTACAGTCCGGAAAAAAGCATCAATCTATTGGCCGATTTCAACAATATTGGCGAAGCGCCATTTACCATGCGAGATTATTTCAGGTTTACAGGCGGTTTGCGCAGTGGAATGGGTGGCAGTGGAACCAGTTTTAACGTATCATCGGGCGGATTGGGTTTTTTGACCGCACAAAATAACCGAGCGCAGGAAATTACTTCAAAATTTGGTGCGTTGAATTTTAGTATGGCGCCTAAAAAAACCATCGATTTTAACGGATTTGCCATTGTAAACGATTCAAAAACGGATATGTTTACGCAGTCAAATACCGTTTACAACAAATTAAATCTTACCGAAATTAGTGAAACTTCGGCTACACAAGGTAGTAAATTGGGAATGTTAAAATTTAGCACCACCTATAAACCAACCAATAATGTGCACATCAGTTATGATATTTTTGGAAAACTGTCTGAACAAACTGAAATGCTCGACGTTACTTCAACACGACGAAGTGCCGATGCTTACAAAGAAGAAAAACCGGCGACCTTAAACCAGAATTTCAATTTGTATTACACCATCAACGACAAAAATATTTTTGCTGCCGAATTACAGCATCTTTATGAAAAAGACAAGCCTTTGTACAATTCCTTGGCAACTTCACAGCCGTTTGAAATAATCCCTTCCAACAATGCCGAAGCCATTATTGACCTAATTCAAAATAAAAAAACAAGCACCAATAAATTGGATGCGAAATTGGACTATTATTATTTGTTAACGCCAAAAAGCAACATCAATATTACGTTGGGAAGCACGTTGAGCGACCAAAATTTAACGTCGGGCATTTCCCAAAATTTAAGCGACGGCAGCGTGCTTCATTTTAATGATGAGCAACTGAAAAATGAGGTGAATTATAATTTTTTCGATTTGTTTTTAGGACTTCATTATAAAGTGGTTTCGGGAAAATTCACTTTTAATCCTGGCGTAAGTTTGCATCAATACATCACAAAAGATAACCAATTAGGAACGGAAATTACGGAGAATCAAACAAAATTATTGCCAGATGTTTATGCGAGTTTACAGTTAAAATCGTCTGAAAGTTTGCGTTTCAATTATTCAATTTCCACCCAATTTTCCGACATCAATAAAATTGCGGAAGGCTATATGTTGTCCAATTACAATTCTTTGACGCGTGGAAACAGATTGCTTGAAAATGCATTGTACCATAAATATTCCTTAAATTATTTTAGTTTCAGCATGTTTTCTTTCACCAACGTAAACGCATCTGTGAACTACAATAAAAAAGTAGACGGGATAAAAAACAGCACAGAATTGATTGGCGTAGACCGAATTTCGTATCCAATTAATTCAAATTTGGCCGATGAAACATTTTCTGCAAATTTAAGATATGGCAAAACATACAGCCGATATAAAACGAATTTCAGGGCGAATTTTTCGAATTCAACCTTCAACAATACGGTAAATAATGAGGAAATAAAGTCGAAATCGCTTTCCCACAGTTACCAGGCAAGTGTGGCCAGTAAGTTTAAAAATGCGCCAAATTTTGAGGTGGGTTATGAAAAATCGTTCTCCGAATATTCAAAAACAGGAAGCACCACCGACAGGCCTTTTGCAAATATGGAAATAGGGTTTTTGAAAAACTTCATTTTAACGGCCGATTACAGTTATTACAATTATAAAAATGACGAAAATACGGTGAAAAATACCTATTCATTTTTAAACGCAAACCTGTATTATCAGCAAAAAGACAGCAAGTGGGAATTTAAAATTTCGGCCAACAATTTAACCAACAACACGTCCATGAACACCGACAGTTACAACGAAATTACCGACAGCAATACAACTTCCCTATACTTTATTCAGCCAAGATTGTACCTGTTTTCGGTAAAATATAATTTGTAGGGCGTTCCCGCCGAAATGGCGGTCGGGCTGTCATTACTCGCTTTTTTTAGTTGCAAAAAAGCAACAAAAAAAGAGCTCAAACAAACCATTCCATCCCTAACGCAAGTTGAATTACGACTTAAGATTTTTGAATTACGATTTTTTAATTTTGTCTTTAACCTTTTAAAGGTTTTAAAGATTTAAAACACCATTTTCGCCAGCGGCAAAATCATTCCATAAAAAATCGTCGGCTTCTTCGTCGTTCACGTAATCACCGTCAACGGCATATCTAAATTCGTACGATTGACCTTTTTGTAAATCAACAGTTCCTTTAAAAGTTCCGTTTTTTAATTTTTTTAAGGGGTGGGTTTTAATGTCCCAATGGTTAAAATCACCAATTACCGAAACGGTATCTGCATCTTTCGCAACAATACTGAAGGTTACTTTGCAATTGGATTTGTTTTTTAAGTACTGTTTTTTAATTGCCATAATTCATAGATTATATTATATACAAAAATAATAAACAATTTCATTAAATCCTTAAAAGCAATAAATTGTAACAAAGAATTGGCATTTTGTTGATTTTGAATTTATAAATTATAGATAGTCGAAATTTTAATCAGAAGAAATTTTGTTACTAATCAGTATGATAATGATCTGTAATACAAAGCTTTAAATTTAACCGCAATGTACGCTAAGGAAATCGCAATGGACGCAATG
>JAAFHC010000111.1:0-7337 GCA_010906935.1 Gelidibacter sp. | reverse complement strand
GCGACCTTTGCTTTTTCTTTGCGACCCTTGCGGTAAAAAAAATAACAGTCTAATAATCAATTAGTTTTAAAATATTAATATACTGATTAGTTACGAAATTTTAAAAATTATAATTCAAAAAAACGATTTGAAAATGCTATTAAAATCCGACTAAAAGGGTTAAATTAGGCCATTAAATCCTTCAAATAGGGATTTCCCAGTTAAAAAATAAAAAATTAAATGAGCATAACAAATTTTGACACACAAAAGTATGATTAACGGCGAACCTACCCGGCAGGCAGCAGCAGCAGTTACCGCTAAAAAATAAAATTATAAACAGATGAAAATCTCCTTCAAAAAAAAAATAATACTGGGTTACATTTTTAACCTTATCGTTATATTGGCGCTTGGCTTAATTTATTGGAATCATATTCTTCCTGAAATGCCCCTTTTTTGGGACTGGATTTCCTTAACTTTAATTGCACTTTCTTTGGTTTTTTTAACGGTTATTTATTTTATCATCCAAGTTCAGCTAAAAGCAAAAAATAAAGCGGAAATTGATTCGTTGGAAAATCGTAAATTACTACAATCAATCATTGATAACACCACCAATGCTATTTCAGTCAAAAAAATCAATGGTGAATATTTGTTGATCAATAAGCAATATGAAACCATCTATAAGTTGAAGGAGGGAGAGATAAAAGGCAAAACAGACCACGATTTTTTGCCTAAAGAAACTGCCGATAGATACCGAAGTACAGATTTGGAGGCTGTAAAATTAGAAAAGGAAATTAAGGTTGAGGAAGTTCTTGAACAATCGGACGGCTTACATACCTATTTGGCCGTTAAATTCCCGTTGTTTGATGCCTTGAATAGGGTTTTTGCGGTGGGGACCATCGCTACAGACATTACCGAAAGAATCAATTCCCAAAAATTATTGGTGGCAGGAAATACTTTCTTTAATCTGTCAAGAGACATGCTGATTATTTCATCCAAAGACACCTTTTTAAAAGTCAATCCTGCAACCACAAAAATATTGGGATATACTGAGCAGGAGCTTTTAGGGAAACCATTTTTGTCATTCGTTTATGCCAAAGATATGGATTCCACCCTGCAAGAAGTTGCAAAATTGCAGTCGGGCATCATCACCACGAATTTTGAAAACCGATTTGTATGTAAGGATGGTGCTTTAAAATGGCTGAGTTGGACAACTTATCCCGACCTTGAAACTGGTCTTTTGTATGCTGTCGCGAGAAATGTCACCATAAAAAAAGAATATGAAGAATCTTTGAAAGGGGCTGATACTTTTTTCAATATGTCTGTAGATATTTTGGTTGTCGCTTCTAAAAATGAATTTATAAAAATAAACCCGTCTTTAAGTAAGGTATTGGGATACAGTGATTTGGAACTAAAAAGCAAACCGTTTACAAACTATATTTTTCCCGAGGATTTAGCCACCACTGAAAAAGCCGTTGAGGAACTTCTAAAGGGAACGCCTCTGGTAGATTTTGAAAACCGTTGGGTGTGCAAGGATGGCGATATAAAATGGTTGTCGTGGACAGCAACTTCGGATGCTTCCACAGGAATTTTATATGCCATAGCGCGTGATATCACCGAACAGTTAAAATTGGAAGAAGTGGAGCAGGCGGCTTTGAATGATTTATATGAAAATGAGCAAAAATTAAACTTGATTTTGGAGAATATCAGTGATGGCGTTATTGTTGCAAATTCAGACAAAAAGGTGATTTTGGCAAATAATACGGCAAATGAAATGTTTGGAACGGACGATGACACTAAGATTCCTGCCAATTTTTCTGAGCATTTTGAATTGTATTTTCCCGACGGAAAAACAATATTTCCAAACCAAAAACTTCCGGTTGAGCGCGCCTTGGCTGGCGAATCGACCGATGATGTAGACGTGATTATCTGGAATCCCAAATTGCTTCAAAAGAAAAGAGTTTTATTGAGCGGAAGGCCCATATTGGACAAGCAAAATCAGGTGATTGCTGCTGTTATAACCATCAAGGACATCACCAAATATAGGAAATTGGAAGAGGAATTAAAAAGAACAGAGCTCAAATATCGCAACTTAATTGGTTTTAGAAAAGAGGATAACACCAAAGAAACGGACGAAAAGAGTGGAGATAAAGCAACTGATAAAGCCCCGTAATATGAAATTTGATAATAGTTGCTTATTTGTTTTCCTATTGCCAATCTTTTCCGAATGAAAGGAATTTAATTTGAGTTTTACATAACTTTTAACTTTTGAATGAATTTTTTAACTAATTTTTTAAACTTTCTACTTTCAAACTTTCAACCTAAATTTACCCAAACAAAAACATCCAAATGATTCTAATTGACCAACCCTATATCTCTTCATTTCTGCTTAAAACCATAAAAGACAATAAACTTAAAATTGTGTCAACCGAAGCGGCAAGAGCCATGATTTCTGATGATTCACTCAATTGGATTCCAGAAAATGAAGCGGTGGAATTTATCAAAAATAATATAAACTGTCCACTTTATACCAACTCTGAAAATACGATTAGCTGGATTGAAAAAAACTTGGCTACTACAAAATTGCCGAGCCAAATTCAGATTTTCAAAAATAAAATAAAGTTTCGCGAATTGCTGAAAGATCTATTTCCTGATTACTTTTTCAAAGGCGTGAAATTTGAGGAATTGACGCATTTATCCATAGAAAACATAAAATTTCCGTTTATCATAAAACCGGCAGTAGGCTTTTTTAGTTTGGGTGTTCACAAAGTTGACAATCCCGAAGAATGGCCAAAGGTTTTAAACAAAATAACGAATGATATTACTGAAATTAGGAGCTTCTATCCAAATGAAGTGGTGGATACCTCCAATTTTATCATAGAAGAATGTATTGAAGGCGAAGAATATGCGATGGATTGTTATTTCAATTCAGAAGGAAAACCGGTCATTCTCTCTATGTATCATCACCGATTTTCAACAGGAAAAGATGTAAATGATCGGGTGTATACCACTTCCGAAGAAATTATTGAAAAGAACCTGCCGGAAATGCAAAAATTTCTTGATTCACTTGGCGCATTGACCAACTTGAAAAATTTTCCTTTTCACGTGGAAGTACGCATTGACAAAAACGGCACCATCATTCCCATAGAAGTGAACCCAATGCGATTTGGCGGCTGGTGTACCACGGCCGATTTGTCTTATTTCGCGTACGGATTTAATTCCTACCAATATTTTTTAGATGGCATAAAACCAAATTGGAATGAATTGTTTAAAAAAGGAAAAAACAAAAAATACAGCCTTATTTTGCTGGATAACAATTCGGGAATCCCTGAAAACAAAATAGCTTCTTTCGATTATGATTTGCTTTTGTCCGACTTTGAAAAGCCGATGGAATTAAGGAAAGTGGATTTCAATGATTATCCGTTTTTTGGCATGGTTTTCGTCGAAACAAGCCTAGGGAATGAAAAAGAACTCGATCAAATTTTAACCTCCAATTTGAAGAAATACATAAAAGTGAAAATGGAATAAGGGAATTCCATAAATTAGAAAAGCAACAAAAAACTCCTTGAAAAAGGAGTTTTTTGTTGCGCATAGTTTGTTTTAAATTACTTTCTAATTGTGCCCGGCACCGCAACATTCCTGCACCATAAAACTGTTGCTTTCTTCATGCCAAGGAAATGAGGCGTTGTATTTATTGTTTTCCCAATAAAATTGAGCGCGTGTTTTAGGCTCGTTGCCAACTTCATTCATCGTATTACTGTCGTACAAACGGCCATTTGCCATCGTAAAAATCAAGCTGTTTGAGTTTTGGATATTTTCCAAAGGATTTTTTTCCAAAACCAGCAAATCGGCCAATTTACCTACTTTTAATGACCCAATATCTTTCCCGGCGCCAATATAATTTGCAGCATTGATGGTGGCTGCTTTTAAAGCTTCAAGATTGCTCATGCCGCCTTGTTGAAGGCTCCACAATTCCCAATGAGCGCCCATTCCCTGCAATTGTCCGTGTGCGCCCAAATTCACTTTTACACCATTATCGGCCAAAGCATTTACCGTTTTGGAAGTGAGCACATGGCTATTGTCGTATTCTTCATCGGGAATCATCATTCTGTGTCGGGAACGTGCGTCAATAATGCTTCTTGGCGTAAATTGCAGCAATTTTTCATTTTCCCAAACATTCGTTTTTTGATACCAATAAATTTCAGCATTGAGTCCTCCGTAATTTACAATCAATGTTGGCGTATAACCAACTTCGCTGGTACCCCAAAGTTCAAGAACGTCTTTATATACTGGTGCTACTGGAATATTATGCTCTATGCCTGTATGGCCATCAATGACCATTGTTAAATTATGAAAAAAGGTTGAGCCGCCTTCGGGAACCACATTGATGCCTTCTTCACGGGCAGCCTGTAGCACTTGCTGGCGTTGGTCGCGGCGCGGTTGGTTATAACTTTTTACCGAAAGCGCCCCAAAAGCTTTTGTTCTTTTAATGCTTGAACGCGCATCGTCCAAATTGTTGATCACCGCTTTAAAATCACCCTCGGCACCATAAAGAATATAGCCGGTTGAGTAAAGGCGAGGCCCAACCAATGCGCCGCTTTTAATCATTTCCACAAGTGAAAAAATCGTTTCGGTATTGGCCGACGGATCGTGTGATGTGGTAACGCCAAAAGCCAGGTTTGCATAAAATTGCCAATTTTGTTGTGTGGTCAATCCGTATCGAAAACCGCCAACGTGCGCGTGCGCGTCCACTATTCCTGGCATAATGGTTTTTCCGGCAACGTCGTAAATTTTAGCATTGTTTGGAATGGCAACTTCGGAAGCTTTTCCAATGGCTTCTATGCGGTTTTGGTTGATGACAATGCTTCCGTTTTCAATCACTTCATCGCCTTCCATGGTAATGATTCGGGCATTCGTGAAAGCGATGCTGCCTTTTGGTTTGTCCACTTTCGATTTTAATCCTATTGCAATGCCTGTGGCTGAAGGTTCTTCCACTTTTTCGGGAGAATCCGGTAAAAAAGTAAAACGGTCTTTGAGATCATTTTTAAAATATGTTTCGCCCAGCGTCCACATCACTTGTTTGCTGTTTGCTGACCAATGCAGATTAATTCCTGCATCTTTTGCCAATATTGAAACCGGAACCGCCGTGGATTTATTGTCTAAATCTGCCGTTTGTCCATTGATGTTAAGCGGCGCTAAATACACTTTGTGCAAATGTGAAAAGGCAATCCAGTTGTTGTCCGGACTCGGAACCAACCTGTTTGCGTATTTTGATTGAATATGGGTACGTTCGTCTTTTCCATTTAAATCGACACTTTTTAGCGCTTTGGTAAGTTCTCCAAAAAAAGCACCTCCTGTTTGATAAAAAATGCGCTTTTCGTCTTTGGTAAATGTTGGGTATTCCCCATTTTTACTGATAAATTTCTGATTTCCGCCAGTTGCATTCATCGTATAAATGCCCGGATTTTTAGTAAAAGAATGTCCTTGGTCGTTGTTGCCGCCTTCTTTTCGGAACACTATATTTTGGCCATCCGATGAAAAAGCAGGCGTTCTAAAAATTCCTTTTTCTGAAGTTATTTTTGTTGAATTTCCGCCAGAAACAGAAATTTTTCTGATGCTTCCCAATGCTGAATCATTCCAAGTCACAAAAATAATTTCTTTTCCGTTTGGCGAAAAAGCAGGTTCCGCTTCAAAATCGGTTCCTGAGGTCAATCTTTTTGGCGTGCTGTTGGGTAAGTTTTTTGTCCATAAATAACCCAAAGCTCTAAAAATAATTGTTTTTCCGTCGGGTGAAGTAACTGCATCCCTAATCATTTTTACATCAAAATCTGTATCATCAACCGGTGTTTCAAAATGAACCCTTTCAGCAATGTCAATAGCCACATCAACGTTAAAAGGAATTTCGGAAACAGTGTTGGTTTTGATGTTCACTTTTTGAAATTTTCCCTTTGACCAAATCACAATTTCTTCGTTATTGGGCATCCAGTTAAAATTTGGATATACGCCAAAAATCGCCCAGGATGTTTGCTGGTCTTTGTTTAAATCGTCATAAACCGGCCATTCTTCTCCGGTTTGTAAATTGTGAATGTATAAAACAGTTTTGGTTCTTACTCTTTTAACAAAAGCCAATAATTTTCCGTCTCTGGAAATTTGAGGTCGCACGGCACCGCCTGGTCCGCCAGTAATACTTTCAATTTCTCCGGTTTCAAAGTCGTAGCGTTTTATGGCATAAATTTGCTTATTTGCATCTTTGTTGTACTCAAAAACGCTTCCTGATGTTACGTCTTCATCATAATACATCGACTTTCCGTCGGGTGAAATAACAGGCTCGTTGATGTCTTTTTGGTCGTTTCTTTTTTTGATAAGTTGCACGCCACTTCCGCCGGAAATATGGTATTGCCAAATTTCTCCCGCACCCAAAGAACGTTCTGATGTGAAGTGTTTACGTGCCACCAAATAGTTGCCATTTGGCATCCATGCCGCATTATTCAACAGTTTAAAATCTTCTTTGGTGATTTGTTTGGCGTTGGTTCCATCGGAATCCATCACCCAAATATTATCGCCTCCGCCGGCATCGCTGGTAAAGGAAATACGTTTTCCGTCGGGACTGAATCGCGGTTGCAATTCATACGGAATTCCAGTGCGAAGCGCTGTTGCTTTTCCTCCGGAAATGGGCATAGTGTAAATATCGCCCAATAAATCAAAAATGATGGTTTTGCCGTCCGGACTCACGTCCAAATTCATCCAGGTTCCTTCATTTGTGCTGAAATTATGGGTTTTATAATTAAAAGTTGCGCCCGGATTTGCCACATCCCATTTTGGAGTTTCTGTCGGTGTTTCCTGTGAATAGCTAATAAAAGTGAACGTAGCAGCAACAAGTGCAGAAAAATATTTTTTAGTCATTTTTTGAATTTTTTTTTATTGCCGAAGGTTGAAAATCCATCCGGTAAATTTTTGCTAAATATAAACAAATTCAGATAATTTGATAATTAAACATTAACTTTAAAAGTTTTAAAATGAAAAATAAAATTGCGGAAAAAACCATTGGAAAATTACAAGAACCAGACAATATATTAACTAAAAAACACATCAAAAATGGGAAAAAACGAATTTGACAAAGGGATAAAATTCTCTTTCAACGATAGCATTGCTTATGCAGAAAATGCGGTGGTAAGCAAACAAATACTTAAAAAGGAAACTGGTAACATTACTTTGTTTGCTTTTGACAAAGGCGAAGGTTTAAGCGAACACACCACACCGTTTGATGCCGTTGTTTTTGTGGTAGACGGGAAGGCCGATATTATCATCGACGGAAAATCAAATATTTTGGAAGCCGGAGACACCATTATTATGCCGGCCAA
>JAAFHC010000110.1 GCA_010906935.1 Gelidibacter sp. | reverse complement strand
CCATAACAATAACTTCAAGAACATGGGCCGGATTGTAAAATTTATTGATGGCCAAAAGCGCATCTGAAATCATAAAAACAATGGCGCCAATCAACATCCAAATTGATTTATTGGATTTAGTTTCTACATAATTAATTAGCGAAACTACCCCAAACATTGAAATTGTAAATCCATAAATTAATACAGGAACCAAAAGTTCACCAAGAGAATCCTTTAGTGTAAAAATAAGCAATGATAAAAATATTCCAAATGGAATTACAGCAATTAAAATGTTTAAAAATGAAACTTTTTTGATGCGATGTATCACAATTTTTATAAATAAAATATGCGCAATTAAAAAAGAAATCAAACCTATTTTAAAAGGTAGTTGTCCTGAATACATTAAAAACACATCCCCAAAAAAAGAAAAAATCAAAGCCGTGGTATACCATTTATTTGTTTCAAAAACCGACCTTGTGTACAAAAATAGCAGCGCCAACAATATAAAAGGCTTAAATACATAAAGAAGACTTTCAATCTTAAAGATAATCCCTATAAGGTCTAAAACAGAAACTAGGATAAATGCAAAAAGTG
Organism: Gelidibacter sp.; assembly: GCA_010906935.1. Taxonomy (GTDB): domain Bacteria; phylum Bacteroidota; class Bacteroidia; order Flavobacteriales; family Flavobacteriaceae; genus Lutibacter. The sequence continues at coordinate 7,965 of JAAFHC010000110.1, read as the reverse complement.
CAATTTTTTTAACCATTTTAAAAAGTTTTTAATTCCAGCTTGGTAATATACAACTTTTATCCAATTTTTTTAAAAAAGGTTTAATGCCGTCAACCAAACTTTGCTTCATCACTTTAGAATCATCTTTGTGGCATTGCAAACAAGCGCCAACCAGCAATAATTGCTGTTGTTCATTAACAGTGAATGGCCTAAAATCCAGTCTAGTGGAATTAATTACCCCTTTTTTAGGCTCAATTAAAAATGGAATCCAGGCATCTTCAGGCAAATTATCGTTTGGATTATTTGCATATTCTGGCGTAAAATTCCACTTTCCTTTGCCGTTTTTAACTTCATATTCTAATTTTCCATTTCCGTAACCCAAGGTTGCCGAATTTGCATGGCACGACTTGCAATCACGCACACTTTTGGTGGTTGTATGCGGGGAATTTGCAGCATACAATCTGAAAAAAGAAACATCCTTTCCAATTTCTTTTCCGGCATAACTTCCTTTGTCTATTGTTAAAATCATTCCCGGAATGGCAGGTTCAATATGCCTTTTATTTTTAGATTCCCTAACGCCCATTGCGGGTTGTGATGAGGAAAATTCGGCAACATGTTCTCTCCACTGGCCTTTTCCATATTTTTTATCTAATAAATCGAAAGCGCGTGGCTCATCTTTGTCAAATTCATTATGGCAACCAATGCAGCGTGATGTCCAGGAAGAATGGCAAGTGGCACAACTTACATTTTTATGTGCATTGTCTCTGGAACAAATTTCAGGCTGAGGTTTTAATTCGTGAATTTTACCGTCCTTTTTACCGATTAAAAAAGCTTTTCCCTCAATATCTACATAAGTATTTACCAATGGATGCTTGCCGTTTTCAACAGTAATAATAGGCTTGTCCGTATGTTTATAATCACGATGCAAGAAAACCAATAAACTTTCCGCGTCTAACTTGCTGTATGAAGTTGTATTTGGTTTGTCTTTAAAATGACAATCGGAACATTGCAGTTTTACGGCTTGTTCTGCGTGGGCATATTTTTTTCCATCGCCCATAACTTCGTGTGAAGAATGGCAATCCACACATAACAAACCTTTATTATGATGCAAATCTTCTCCTATATATTTATAAACGCGTTTATCTTCAGAAACTTTATACCCCTTTTTCTGAACAATATCCTTTTCATCCAAAACCGTTTCCTGCCAACCTTCATAATTGGTTGAAATTCTGCTTGAACGGCTATGGCAACCATAACAATGCTCATTTTTTACAAATATATTTGTGGCAGGGTGAAATTTTGGCAAATCCTTTTTATTAGAACTCAAATACTTTTGCAAATCGTTTTTTGCTTCATCGGAATAATTTAAATGACAGGCATTACAACCTCCGCCCCTGCTCAATTGCGTAATTTCACCATATTCCGTTTTTTCCGCTCCCAAATGGCAATTGGCGCATAAATCCCTAATATGTTTATCGGCTGCTGAATTTTTGACGTCTTTAATATGATAATGATAGTCAGGAGAATCAGCTTCTCCAAAAATATATTTATTTACTGCAACCAGACCGCTATTGGTGGTCATTAAAGAATTTTCGATTTTAGCCAATTCATTTGGGTGGCATTTTCCGCAGGTTTCTTTGGCATCTGATAAATTTCCGGGAATTAATACCATTCCCTTGTGTGAATCTTCTTTATCTAAGGTATTGGGATTTCCCAAATGACAACTGATGCAACCAATGAGCTCCGGATTGTGATAATCAGAATCTCCTTTAGTGCCCGCATGACAGTTTTGGCAAGATTCCTTACCTATATTTTCAATTTTGACATACTTGCCTTCCCCAACAAAACTTTTCTGAAAAAAATTTTTATTATTTAAAACGAATAGTACAATAAGTAGCGTAATTACTAAGGTAAAACCGGCAATTTTTAAATATTTTATTTTCATTTGTTCAGTTATGAAACAAAATTACAATAAATTAAATTTAACTGCTAACAACTTGTGATCATGTGCCTAAAATGTAATTTGTTTTAAAAGAGATTATTAGCCTAGTAATGCAACTTTTGTCACATATATTATACTGAATTACAGCTTATTAATGCAACAATTGTTACAATATTTAATGTTGTTTAATGACATTTGTCACCCTATAAGCTTGCATCTGTAAATACCTTTACATCCGAAATAAATTAGAAATAAATTATCATACTTATGACTACTTCAAGAAGAAAATTTATCAAAATTTCTGCTTTAGGTTTAGGGGCTGTAGCAGCGTCAACAACTGCAATAAATATGTTTGGATCTAATTCATATATTGATGAATTGGTTAAAAAAAATGTTTCCAAAAAATTTAAAAGAACTGCCACCTATTGCGAAGTTTGTTTTTGGAAGTGTGCCGCTTGGACCTATACAAATGAAGACGGAGAGATTAAAAAAATTATTGGTAATGAAGACGATTCTCACTGTTATGGCCGCTTATGTCCGAGAGGAACAGGAGGCGTTGGAATGTATAATGACGAAGACCGGCTTAAAACTCCTTTAATAAGAACCATCGTAAATGGTGAGCAAACTTTTAGAAAAGCCAGCTGGGATGAAGCCCTTGATTTAATTGCCTCAAAATTTAAAGGCATTAAAGAAACTCATGGTGCAGAAGCCATCGCCTTACTTAAACATGGTGCTCCGGGAAGTCATTTTGAACATTTGTTCAAAGCTTTTGGATCAGACACAATTGCAGAGCCAGCCTATGCACAATGCAGGGGACCACGTGAAACAGGTTTTAAATTAACTTTTGGTTCTTGGGTAGGATCACCAGAACCTACAGATATTAGGGATACAAAATGTTTGGTACTCATTGGCTCACATATTGGTGAAAACATGCACAATTCTCAAGTTCAGGAAATGTCTGAAGCCATAGATAACGGCGCTACCATTATCACTGTAGATCCAAGACTTTCTACCGCAGCTAGCAAATCAAAATTTTGGCTTGCAATTAAACCTGCAACCGATATCGCTTTAATGCTTTCTTGGATGAATGTGTTAATAGAAGAAGGTCTCTACGATAAAGAATACATCAATAAATATGCAACAGGTTTTGATGAATTGAAAAAACATGTAAGTCAATTCACTCCAGAATGGGCCTACGGAATTACAACCATAAAACCCGAAGTTATAAGAGAAACCGCACGAGCAATGGCCCACGCCGCTCCTTCAGTAATTATTCATCCAGGCCGCCATGTGGCTTGGTATGGCGATGATTCACAAAGAGCAAGAGCTATGGCTATTTTAAATGCCTTATTGGGTTCATGGGGACGACGCGGCGGATTCTATTTTAAAGAAAGTATTAAAGTTCCAGAATACCCTAGTCCTACTTATCCTGAACCAAAATGGGGTTGGAAAGAAATTGGCGAAAAATATCCGTTAGCGGAAATGGGAATTACCACTGAAGTCATGAAATGTACATTGCCAGATAAAGACAATAAATATCCAGTAAAAGCATTAATGGTAGCAGGCACAAACATCACTAAATCAATTCCTAACAAAAAATTGTTGGAAGACTCCATTGATGCGTTAGATTTTATGGTAGTTGTTGATACCATGCCCATGGATGTGACCGGTTATGCCGATGTTGTTTTGCCGGAATGTACTTATTTGGAAAGGTATGATGATATTCGTTCCGCTACCAATAGAGAGCCTTCCATTGCTGTTAGAATTCCTGCGGTTGAACCAAAATACGATTCAAAACCTGCTTGGTGGATGGCCAAACAAATTGGAGAACGTTTAGGTTTGGGAGATTATTTTAATTATGATGATTTCAAGGAAGTTATTGAATGGCAGTTAAAAGAAATGGGAACTTCTTTAGAGGAAATGGAAAAAATAGGCGTAAAAAATTATCCGCGCAAATCTGGACCAATGTATCTAAATGAAGATGAAACCTATCATTTTCCTACAGATAACGGCAAAATTCACCTTTATTCCCAGGAATTGGCAAATTTAGGATTTGACCCGTTACCAAATTATACAAAACACCCTGAACCGCCTCAAGGTTTTTACAGATTAAACTACGGAAGAGCACCAATGCACACTTTCAGCAGAACTGTAAACAACCCTAACTTAAACGACTTAAAGAAAGAAAATGACCTTTGGGTAAATCCGAAAGTTGCCAGAATAATTGGTTTAAAATCCGGGCAGGAAGTTTGGCTAAAAAATCAAGATGAAATTATTTCAACTTTTTCCATAAAAGTGAGAGTTACTGAAAGAGTTCGTTGGGATTCTGTTTATATGGTGCACGGCTTCGGACATCAAAATAAAAAATTAACCAGAGCAAATGGCAAAGGAATAAATGATACCGAACTAATTACAAAAGTATTCACAGACCCAATTATGGGCGGAACCGGAATGAGAGGAAATTTTGTTGCCATTTTAACTGAAAACCCTTATAAAAATACTGAGATATGAGATATGCAATGATAATTGACACTTTAAAATGTGTTGGATGTAGTGATTGCGTTGTTGCTTGTCAAACAGAAAACGATGTACCCATCGGTTTTTGTAGAGATTGGATTGTAGAAACTGTAAATGGTTCTTACCCAAATCTTGATTTAGAATTAAAATCGGAAAGATGCAACCATTGCGACAATGCGCCTTGCGTAAGATGTTGCCCAACCGGCGCAAGCCACGGTGGTGATGGCGGAATCGTTTTGGTTACTGCAAATGAGTGTATTGGCTGTGGGGCTTGTATAGAATCGTGTCCTTACGATGCACGTTATCAACATCCTGATGGTTATGTAGACAAATGCACTTTTTGTCATCATAGATTAGAAAAAGGACAACTTCCCGCTTGCGTATCAGTTTGTCCTACCAAATGTATGTATTTTGGAGATTTAGACAATCCAAATAGTGAAGTATCCCAATTATTAAAAAATAGAAAACACAAAACATTAGCTCCTGAGGCCGGAACTGATCCACATGTTTTTTACTTAATTTAAAATTAAAATTATGCAAGAAGAATTATTTACAAGCGGAAGAAACATTCCAAATATAGATCCTTTTTTACAAATATGGCACTGGCCCATATCGCTATACCTTTTTTTAGGTGGGCTTGCCGCAGGTATCCTGTTTTTTGCCGCCTTATTTTATTTAATGGGAAAAGAAAAAGAGTATCCGGCAGCAGTTAGATATGCCACAATTATACCTCCAATAGCATTATCATTGGGATTATTGGCATTGGTATATGATTTAACTCATAAATTATATACTTGGCAGTTATACACCACCTTTAGAATTGAATCTCCAATGTCTTGGGGAGCTTGGGTATTAATGGTTGTCACACCACTTTCATTTATGTGGTTCTTTAGCTTTTATTCTGAAAATTATCCAAAAACGGAAGAAAAGTTGCAATTATTGAAAAAATTCAAATTTTTGGCAACGTTTGAACAATTCTTAAAAGACAATAGAAAATATATGGCTTATGCATTAATTCCTTTAACATTGGTTTTGGGCGTTTATACGGGTATTCTTTTATCCGCATTTAATGCAAGACCCTTATGGAACAATGCTATTTTAGGACCTTTATTTCTAACATCCGGACTTTCAACGGGTGCTGCCGCTATTATTTTAATGGCAAAAACCAAAAAGGAAAAACATATGTTCGGCAAAATAGATTTAGGGTTAATTATCATTGAATTGGCTTTAATTGTCCATATGATTATGGGATATTATGCCGGTTCACAAGTGCAGCTTGAAGCCATGCAATTATTGGTTGGCGGTGATTTTACCCTCATGTTTTTTGGATTTGTGGTAATCCTCGGATTAATTATCCCTGCAACGCTTGAGCTCATTCACCTTATAGGCTATAAAGTTCCAGTAATAGTGCCAGCAATGTTGGTTATTCTGGGCGGATTAATATTTAGATTTGTAATGGTAGAAGCTGGACAATTAACTCGTTTTCTATATTAAAAAAGTAAATCATGACAAAAGACAAAAAACAAAAAAACAGTCATCTATATTGGAATCCATATTTTGGCGGATTCCTATTGGGAATACTTATTCTATTTACCTTTTACATGACTGGTAGAGGCTTAGGTGCTAGTGGCGCCATGAAAAGCAGTGTAGTTACTATTGTTGATACTGTTACACATTCACATGCTGAAGCAAATGAATATTATAGCAAGTTTCTAGACGACAACGAATCACCAATGAATAATTGGCTGGTTTTTGAAACGTTAGGCGTTTTAATCGGAGCGTTTATTTCAGGTGGATTATCTAATAGAATAAGTTGGAGAGTTCAACATTCACCAAAAATTACAAGTAAACGAAGACTCGCTTTTGCTTTAGGTGGTGGACTTTTATTTGGTTTAGGAGCTCAAATTGCTCGTGGTTGCACAAGTGGTGCTGCTTTAAGCGGAATGGCAGTTTTATCAACCGGAGGTTTTATAACTATGATTGCCATTTTTGGTACTGCATTTTTAGTAGCGTATTTCTTTAGAAAAAATTGGATTTAATTAATATAAAAAATAAAAATATATGGGACCTTTAATTCCAAATGGAGTCATTCCTTACGAATGGAGTAATATAATAGCAATTCTAATTGGTATTGCTTTCGGATTTATTTTAGAAGCATCAGGATTTTCATCCTCAAGAAAATTAGCAGGTGTATTTTACGGCTATGATTTTGCCGTCTTAAAAGTATTTTTTACTGCTGCATTGGTAGCGTTAATTGGTCTTTTATATATGGATTACCTAGGTTATTTGGATATGGGCTCAATGTATGTTCATCCAACTTATTTGTGGGGTGCAATAGTTGGTGGAGCAATTATGGGTGTTGGATTTGTGGCCGGAGGTTTTTGCCCAGGCACAAGTTTATGCGCAGTAGCCATCGGTAAAATAGATGCCCTTGTTTATGTTGTTGGAATTATGATTGGCGTTTTTATTTTCTCTGAATTATATGTGCTTTTTCAACCACTTTATGAAGGTGCTTTTGAAGGAAACATTACACTCATGGATTCGTTTGGAATAAACCGATATTGGTTTGTGTTCATATTTACTATCATAGCAATTGTTATTTTTAAGCTTTCTGATATGATTAGAAAAAGAAACAAAAAAATATTTTACTAATTAAATAACAACAAAATGGTTAACAGAAAATTAGTTAAAGTTTTAACTTTTAGATATACAATTTTAGCATTAATACTTATAGTATTAGCTGGTGGATTGGTATTACTGCCTAAATACACAAAGCATGAAGGTATTAATCCTGAAGAATTATTAAGCAATGCTATAAGTCCTGAAAGATATATTTCTACAGATGCCTTAGCAGATAAAATAGTAAATCAAGACCCCTCAAATATATTAATTGATATTAGAGAAGAAATTGAATTTACAAAATACTCATTGCCAAATGCAATAAACATTCCTTTAAAAAATTTATTAGATGAAGATTCTATTCCGTATTTAAATCAAAATCAATTTAATGTTGTGCTTTTTTCAAATGACAATTTTTATGCAGATCAAGCGTGGATTTTATGCAACCGTTTAGGTTATAAAAATATACGCGTTTTAAAAGGAGGATTAAACCTGTGGTTTACAACAATTATAAATCCGCTAAAACCTGATCAAAATGAATCAGCGGAAGAATTTACATTGTATTCAACCAGAAAAGCAGCAAGTATGTTTTTTGGAGTCAAGTATCCTGAACAAGTGAAAGTTGATGCGCCTGTTATAAAAAAGAAGGCTCCAAAAAAAGTATTCACTATTGAAAAGAAAAAGAAAGCTCCAGCTGAAGGCGGTTGTTAATTTTACAAAATTTATAAAACACCATTTATGAAAGAATTAGAAAAAACCAAACGTATATCCATAGCTGCAACACTTTTTATTTTGGCTGTGCTCATCGGACTTTTAACCTACAAAAGACCAAAAAATATATATGCCATCAACACTGCAACTACACTTGAAAAGGTAACAAGTGAGAATTTTTTTGTGACTTTAAATGA
>JAAFHC010000109.1 GCA_010906935.1 Gelidibacter sp. | reverse complement strand
AATTATTTAAAATAGCCGGTCTGACTTCTTTAATGACAACAATGCTCCTTTTTGTTTTAAGAAGATTCAATTCATTGGTATAAAACTTCATAAGTAAATTGAATGTGACAATTTGTGAAGCTAACAAATCGTGGCTGGTTAAAAATTCAGGATCATCCAAATTTTTATTCATAAACAAATCCAATTGAGGATCCTCTCTTAAAAAATACATCTGATCAAATTTGGTGGCGTTGAGCCTACAGTATTTTGCAAACTCAGAAACCTCAGCTATTTTAACCTTCAATTTGGTTATTTGTTCATTAATGTAAATTCGTTGTTTAGAATTTCCAGTTTCTGGGCAATTTATTAGAAAATCGTTTAGTTCCAAATAGAAAAAGAGTTTTCCGTGGATGTAGGGTTTTTGCTTTTTAAAAAAATGGATTTCATCTCTTGTTGAAATGAAATCCATTTTTCTTAATTCTAATCTTAATTGAAACAGGCAATCTCTTGCTATTTTTATATTTTTTTCTACTTTACTTAATTTAGAAATATTTAATTTTTTTACATCGTTAATAGCTAAATCGAAATTTTCGATTATCGTGGCAATTTTTTCCATATTTAGATTTAAAATTTACTTTTTCAATGAACTAAAAATAGTAAAATTTATCACATAAACTTATATTAAAAGATAAAACTACCTTTAACCTGCTGATTCGGTATTTTTTTGGTCGTTTTCTTCTTTGTTTTTGATTAAAATCAGTTTTAACGCGTTCATATCATCGCTCACTTTTCGCTCGATTACTTTGGCGTAGATTTGAGTGGTCGAAATTTTCGTGTATCTATTTGTTATGGGTATTTTTTCGATTTCTAATATTCTAAATTATATAATCAGTAAGATTTAAAAAACCTTATGTCACTATTTAAAAGCTTCAAATTTGGTAGCCAAAAAGTAGGATGCGGAAAGTAGGTTTATTTTTTTTTGATTGAATTATATAATTTAAAACGCAACATCGACTTAGAAATAAACAATTAAGTTTTGGCAATAAATCCAATTTACTGCCAAAGTTTAACTAATATTCTATTTGCAGAACACTACACAATATGTAGCAAAGCGCAAATGAAATAATGATTGGTATAAAATTATGTTTTGTATCTTTTTAATGAGCTTAAAACTCACTATTAAACTACAATACGTAATTTTATTAAAAATATTAGCATAGCAATAGTATATTTTGTATCATTGTAATGAGTTTTAAACTCATATACATACTATGAAGCATAAAAACACTTCAACACAATCAAACGAACTACTTTCTTATTTTAACAATAAGAATAAAACTTGTTTTGCATATAAAGATGCTTTAAAAATATTCCCATCAGCTAAAGAAAATACCGTTAGTAAATTATTAAGCGATATGACCAAAAGAGGTCTTATAATGCGAATAAAAGACGGTGTATATTACATCATTCCATATGAAGAAAATCCAGAAACCTTTATGCCTGATTGGCATTTAATGGTAAAGTATTTAGTAAAAGATGCCAAACATTATATAGGGTATTATTCAGCACTACAAATTCATAATCTAATAACACAGCCATCATTAAAAGAACAAATTGTAGTCGCAAAACAAATAAGACCATCAGAAATAAAAATCAAAGGCATAACTTTTCAATTCATCTACCATAACGAAAGTCATTTTTTTGGAGAAAAAAAAACATGGATTGACAACTTTAATAAGGTAAATTGCTCCGATATAGAAAAAACAATAATAGACTGTCTTTTCAAACCAGATTATGCTGGCGGAATTGTTGAGGTTGCAAGAGCAATATACAGCACAAAAGAGAAGTTAAACTACAATAAGCTTTTAGAATACACCATAAAATTTGATTCCCAAGCAGTTATAAAAAGATTAGGATATATTTTAGAGCTTTTTGAAATAGAAACAGAAATAATAGAAGAGTTACAAAAAGTAAAAACAGCTTCTTATGTGATACTCGATACCGAGTTACCAAAGACAGGTAAAAGAAATAGCCGTTGGAGTATTCAACAAAATTTAGATACAGAAACCATTAAATCTGCCATGTTCACATGATCAAACCAGGCGAAATACAAAAGAAAGCTAACCAAATCGGAGTTCGTGACCAGCAAATCGAAAAAGATTATATCCTATCATGGATTTTAAAAGGCATTTCTCAGCACAAGCAACTTTCTAAAATTATAATTTTTAAAGGAGGAACTGTCCTCAAAAAAATCTATTTCGCAGATTATCGCTTTTCCGAAGACTTAGATTTTACATTACTAGATAACAATACAAGTAATGAACAAATTTTCGAATGGTTTAAAGAAACATTCGAATATGTCAAAGAAGAAGCCAATCTAACATTAGAGATAATCGATGACAACGAACACGAAGATGGTGGAATAAATTTCTACATCAGTTATGTTGGCCCGCTTGGAGGGTTTGGTAATAATAAAAAAGTGAAAGTTGATATTTCAAGAAGTGAAAAGCTCGAATTTGAACCAGTTGTTAAATCTGCAATCATTGAGTATTCAGACGAAGAAGAATACAATCTTTTATGCTATCCATTAGAAGAATTGTTAGTAGAAAAATTAAGATGTGTAATGCAAAGAATGCAACCGCGCGACTATTATGACATATGGTATTTATTAGAAATTCATAATATGGATGTAGATTTTTATGAAGCAGAATTTAGAGCCAAATGCGAGAGCAAAGAACTAAATCCAAATGATTTTCATAAAAAATTGGGACAAAAACTACTTCAATACAAAGCAAGATGGCAAAATTCTATGAGTGACCAAATTAAAGACTTACCTGATTTTGAACAAGTGGAAAGAGGTGTGAATAGAAAGATTAAAAATTGGATGAGTGAATAAACTGTTAGGTTATATAAAGATTATTTAAAAAAAACTATTAAATGAATCGTATTAATGTAAATACTTCTAAATCAAAAGCTTTCAAAATTTGTAAACAGATACTGATTGATTATAATTATGATATAACTTAATCGTTTGAAGTATCGTAGACAATTGAAGCAAAAATGAAAGGTAGCTTCTTTTCATATGGACAAAGTATTGAAATCAAAGTGGAAGATGCCGAAAAAGGAAAAAGTGAAATAGTATTTATTTCAAATTCTGTAGGAATACAAATAATTTATTGGAGAACAAATACTGACAATGAAAATGAGATTGCACAACGTATTAAAGACTCATTATCATGAAACTGTATATTATAAATAAAAATAATCAAAAGGTTTACCTTAATTTAGTTGTATCAACAGAATCGTTTAATATAAAAGGAAATCATAAACTATAAACTTCCTTTCAATGAATGTTTCCCCCTCATCTCAAATTCAAATCTTTCGCTCCCTTTTCAAAGGACGTGAAGATGTATTTGCTGTACGTTGGGAAAAGGGAAATAAATCGGGCTATATGCCTGCTTATTTTTTTGACCCATATCGACTTCGGGCACATAAAATGAGTGGAGGAACATTTCAGAATTTTACCGAAAAATCTTACCTGAAACTTACTGATGAACAAATTCAAAAGCATTTAGATGGTTTTCATCAGATTGGAGTTTATCCGCTATTACAAGACAATACCACTTGGTTTTTAGCGGCTGATTTTGACAAAGCCAATTGGCAAAAGGAAGCCATTACATTTCTTAAGGCTTGTCAGGAAAATGAAATTCCAGCTTACTTGGAGCGTTCACGTTCCGGAAATGGTGGACACGTTTGGATATTTTTTGACAAACCGTTCCCTGCCGTTAGGAGTCGCAAAATATTCATATCAATTTTAGAACAATCGGGAGCATTTTCAATGTTTGATAAAAGCTCTAGTTTTGATAGACTGTTTCCCAATCAGGATTTCCTTTCAGGTAAAGGCTTCGGAAATTTGATTGCATTGCCACTTTTTAAACCAACTTTCGAAAAAGGAAATAGCTGTTTTGTTAAACCCGAAACATTTGAACCATTCACTGACCAATGGGATTTTCTGAAAAATGTTCAAAAGGTTTCGATAGATTATTTAGACGAACAGTACAAAACATTATCGCCTGATGTTCAGATAATAAAGGCGCAACCAATAAATGGGAAGCTTAGCATTTCTTTAAGCAATAATGTAAGAATCCGCAGAATTGGATTAACGCCAACGCTTACCCATTTTCTGAAAGAAGAATTAAATTTTGCAAACTCTGAATTTTTCATCAAAAAGAAATCAGGAAGAAATACATTTGAAACGACTCGTTATTTTAAACTGATTGAAGAATCTGAAAGAGAAATTTTCATTCCAAGAGGATTTATTGGAAAGCTTCTACGATATTGTAAGGAATCACAAATCGAATTTGAGTTTCTTGATGAAAGAAAGCTAATGCCATCAATTTCTTATGCGTTTAATGCTGTTTTGCGAAATCATCAACTGTCTGTAATAGAAACGGTTTCAAAAAAGGATTACGGAGTAATTGTAGCTCCATCAGGTTCAGGAAAAACAGTTATTGGATTAAAAATAATTGCGGATAAAAGTCAACCCTCTCTTATTATTGTTCACCGAAAACAACTAGTGGAGCAATGGATAGAACGGATTGAAGCATTTTTGGGTATTCCCAAAAGAGATATTGGCGTTATCGGTCAGGGGAAGTCAAAAATTGGCAAACAAATTACCGTGGCAACAATTCAAAGTTTACCAAAACAGATAGAATCTGTTCAAAATCTATTTGGAACTATCATTGTGGATGAATGTCACCACGTTCCTGCTGAAACTTTCAGAAACACGATTGAAAAATTACAAACTTATTATCTGTACGGATTAACTGCTACCCCTTTCAGAAAATACAATGATGGTAAAATGATTTTTACCCATTTGGGCGAAATCATTGCTAATATTGAACCCACTGAAATTGAAAATTATAAACAGGCAAAAATCATCATCCGAAACACGGAATTAGATGTTCCCTTCAACTCTAAAACTGATAATTTCGAAGCTTTATCAAAAATATTGGTTCACGATACCGCCCGAAATAAACTGATATTAGAAGATGTAAAAACAGAATTGAATCAAGGTAAAAAGGCGGTTATCATCACCGAACGAAAAGAGCATATTGATACGCTGTATTTGTTTTTAAAACAATCTTATGAAACCATCACCTTAAGTGGAGAAGATTCAGAAACTTCCAAAAAAACTAAATGGAAAACATTACAGGAAGGTAACTTTCAATTATTAATAACTACTGGACAGTATTTTGGTGAAGGAACAGATTTGCAAAATATTAGCTGTTTGTTTTTAGTCTATCCATTTTCTTTTGAAGGCAAACTAATCCAATATATCGGTAGGGTACAACGCTCTGAAATAAACCCAACTATTTATGATTATAGAGATTATAAAATTGATTATCTCAACAAACTTTTCCTAAAACGCAATACTTATTATCGAAAAATTAACAAGCAAGCAACTTTATTTGAGGAGCCAAAGGAGGAAATCACAACTTCAAATAACATTATGACTGTAGAAAAGAAAATCAACGTTCCAATTGACAAATTGGAGTTTCATTACGGAAGTGTGACGTTCAAATATCCAGTTATTGAGATGAATACCGAACTTCAATTTCAGGTTGAAAATATTGAAATGAGACCAGAATTTGAGGTGCTTAAACCATATTTCATCAAAATATTAAAATCAAGGACAATTTCAGCAGACTTGTTAGCCGAATTTGAAAACGGAAAATTGGTTTCTCAATTAGCACTATCAACTGATATTGACCATATCAATAAAGAGGTGGTTGAGGGAGTGAAATTTCAGTTTCTGAATAAAGGATTGCTCAAACAGTTCAATCCAAAAAAACAAAACATCCTGACTTATGACGAATTACAAGAACAGGATAAAATTTATTCTAACGCAGAAGATTTGTTGAATGAAATTTTGAAAAATAAGCAATACAAACATTCACAAAACATTCAATATTTAGCAGACAGACACGAGAATCAGGTAATGAAGATTCGATTTGTGTTAAATCCATTTTCATTTGTTTTTCTCCTTGCTGGAGAGAACAGTTATTTTATTGTATTGGAGACTTTGGACACGGAAGAAGCAACATATATTTGGCATACCCCAAAAAACAAAGCATCATTAATTGAGGAAGTAAAACAAATTGATAACCAATTAAGCGTTATTCGAGAAAAAGGAAGACAGACATTTTTGGAAAAAGGCCCTGAAAACTTTACAAGAATTATACACGATTATTCAGATAACAAAAAAGGATTTATAATATGGAAATCTGCCTTAGAAGAAGTAACTTAATCTTCCCTTAGGAGTAACACAGCCCTAAAAATCTAGAAGAGCTTCCACTTTTGCCACCCGAAATAAAAATTATTTTTTAAATTTCCTTCCCTCTAATAATTTTAAAATAGCTAACACCCACAAGCGAAATATCATTTATGCTTATGTTTAAATTAAATATTACTAAAAATAGTCAAAAAGTAATTTGTACGACTGAAAATATAGAGATTTTTCAGTCGTACAAATCTTAAGTCAAAACCATTTGTGCGCAACGCTAGACGACCTAATTCTTAAAGCATAAACTCTATTTAACCTGCTGATTCGCTATTTTTTAGGTCATTTTCTTCTTTGTTTTTATTCAAAATAAGTTTAAGGGAATTCATATCGTCGCTTACTTTTCTCTCAATTACGTTCGCATAAATTTGCGTAGTCGAAATTTTACTATGGCCTAAAAGTTTAGATACCGTTTCAATTGGCACTCCGTTGGTTAAGGTTATTGTTGTCGCAAAGGTATGTCGTGCCATGTGGAAGGTCAGGTTCTTTTTAATGTTGCATAAATCGGCAATTTCCTTTAAATAAGCATTTAATTTTTGGTTTGACAATACCGGAAACAACGTTCCCGTAACTTCAGCACGAGCACTGTTTTGGTATTTGTCAATAAGCTCCTGTGCTTTTTCCAAAATAGGGATTTTTAAGGGTGTTCCGGTTTTTTGACGTTTGGTGATTATCCACTGATTTCCGTCAATGCCCTTTAAAATATTATTTTTGGTAAGCTTCATAATGTCAATATAAGCAATGCCTGTGTAGCAGCTAAAAATAAAAATGTCTTTTACAAGGTTTATCCGTTCAATAGCTGTATTGTAGTCTTCAACACTTTTTAATTCCAAGTCTGTTAAAAATTCACGTTCTCTTTTTTCAATAGTTGATCTAAATTTCACAAAAGGATCTTTGTCTATCCACTCTGTGTGATATGCAATTGTTACCATTTTACGTAAGCGTTGGATGTGCTTCATTGTGGTATTATTCTCTATTTTTCGTTGAAGATCGCTTGGTTGAAGGGAACGCAGAAAGTTTTCAAAACTTATGATAAAAGCATAGTTGAGATCTTTTAAATGGATGTCTGAAGTTTTATACTGTTTCCTGACAAATTCCATTAGATATTTTTGAGTGGTTTTGTAATGACGCATTGTATCTTTATGAAGTTTATAGACACTTATGCTATTGTGGTAATCAATGATATCCTGCAAGGAATGATACTGTTTATCTTCCCCTAAAAATCTGGCCTTTATAATTTCAGCAGTAATCAATTTGTCTTCTGCCCGTAAATCTTGATAGCTCTCAAAAAATTTAGCCTGTACCTGATCCAGATATTGATTTAGAATTCTTGCTTCCTGGGTGTTGCCTTTAGCACGTCCTTTTGATTTGTTCCAGGAATCAATATCAATTTTACGCTTTAAACTAATGTTTGCACGTTTTTGATTTACAGTAATTCTTGCGAAAATTTCAGCTTCGTTGTTTTTTGCACGAGAGGCATTAATCCAAATTAGGATTGAAAATGTGGATGATGTTTTCATAGTTGTCGTCTTTTAAGTTAAACTTTTTAGACGAAAGTCAAATCAACTATAGTTTAGTGTTTTTTGGTCAACAGGTCAATTTGTTGACCGCTAAATTTTATTTTGTTGACCAGAGCACCCTGTTTTAATGATAGACCACTAAATCATATCATCAGCAATAGCGGGAGCTTCAACATTTTTTTTAACAAATCGGTCAACACTTTTTTAAATAAGATTTTGTTGACCGCAAAAATTTGCTTTGTTGACCGCAAATATTTGTCTTGTTGATTGGAGCACTTGTTTTGTTGACCAGAATATTTGTTTTCTTGCCCAAAACACCCCAAAATTAATGAAATAACACTAAATCATATCATCAGTAATGGCGGGGGCTCCAACCCCTTTTTTTAACAAATCGGTCAACACTTTTTCAAAATAAATTTTGTTGACCGATTTGTTGACCTTTTATATCATATTATATGATTTAATATGATAGTCCAAAAAACATAAAACCTTGTAAATCAAAGATTTTACAAGGTTTTGATACTCTTTGATTGTGGTATCAGTGATCGCAGAAGGATTCGAACCTTCGACCGCCTGCTTAGAAGGCAGGTGCTCTATCCAGCTGAGCTATGCGACCATTGGATTAATAATTAACCCGATTCTTAAATACATAAGAATGTTTGTCGGGGTGGCAGGATTCGAACCTGCGACCTCCTGCTCCCAAAGCAGGCGCGATAACCGGGCTACGCTACACCCCGAGTTTTAAAAGAAGT
>JAAFHC010000108.1 GCA_010906935.1 Gelidibacter sp. | reverse complement strand
GTTGTCGAAAACAACAAAACTAAAAAAGTCGCTAAGCTAAAAAAAGTAATTTTTTTCATAATCTTTTTATTTTAATAACAAAATATTAGAACCTAAAAATATGGGGTCGCAAAAACTTATACTGTTAAGCAATTAAATCAATATTTGGGTCTGTTTTATAGATAATACGCCTTCGTATTACTATATGTGGGGTAAAAAATATTATGAATTTTGTGGGGCACAACTTTCATTTTACAAAACAAATATATAAAGGAACTTTTAAACGGCAATATGCGTAAATCGTTATTTTATAGAAACTTAGCAAACGGATGATAATTATCAATAAATGGTAAAAAAAATCATCTAAAATGCAATAGATAAAATGTGATGTTTATCACATATTTATTTAATTTGCTTATTATCAACTATTTAAATTATATTATTAATGTTTAAAATCATTTAAATGAAACAAATGATGTCTTAATTATGAATGTCCAAATAAATTTATCCAAACTCAATTACACCTGCAAAATTAATTTAGCAGATAGCCAATAGACAAATAAAAATTCTATTTTTGTAATTCAATTTTACAACTGAATTATGGGTAAATACGATGTAGCCATTATTGGCTCTGGACCTGGTGGATATGTTGCTGCAATACGTTGCGCACAATTGGGGTTAAAAACTGTCCTAATTGAAAAATATAACACTTTAGGCGGCACTTGTTTAAATGTGGGTTGTATTCCGTCAAAAGCATTGCTGGATTCTTCACACCATTATTATGAAGCCACAAAACATTTTGAAACACACGGAATTGAAGTTTCGGGTTTGAAAATAAACTTCAAACAAATGATTGCCCGCAAAAGTGAAGTTGTTGCACTTACATCAGGCGGCATCAATTTTTTGATGGATAAAAATAAAGTTACCGTATTACAAGGTGTTGGAAGTTTTGCTGACGCCACTCATATTACTGTTACAAAAGCTGACGGATCTTCAGAAAAAATTGAAGCTTCAAAAATAATTATTGCAACCGGTTCTAAACCTGCAATGTTACCATTTATTAAAATGGACAAAAAAAGAATCATCACTTCAACAGAAGCGTTAAAATTAACTGAAATCCCAAAACATTTAATCGTGATTGGCGGCGGTGTTATTGGTTTGGAATTGGGTTCTGTTTATAGCCGATTGGGTTCCGAAGTTTCCGTCATTGAATATATGCCAAACATTGTTCCGGGAATGGACTTGATGCTTTCCAAAGAATTACAAAAATCCCTAAAAAAGCAAGGACTTAAATTTTATACCGGCCACAAAGTAACTTCCGCAGTAAGCAAAGGGAAGGAAGTTTTGGTGATTGCTGAAGACAAAAAAGGAAATCCGGTTGAGTTTAAAGGTGATTACACCTTAATTTCTGTTGGAAGAAAACCTTATACGGAAGGATTGGGATTGGAAAATGTTGGCATCAAAGTAAATGAAAGAAGCCAAATTGAAACCAATGAACAACTTCAAACAAATGTTGCTAACATATACGCCATTGGCGATGTGGTTAAAGGTGCGATGTTGGCTCATAAAGCAGAAGAAGAAGGCACTATGGTTGCTGAATTGATTGCCGGTCAAAAACCGCATATTGATTATAATTTAATTCCGGGTGTGGTTTATACTTGGCCTGAAGTTGCGGCAGTAGGCAAAACGGAAGAACAATTAAAAGAAGCCGGGGTGAATTACAAATCGGGAACTTTTGCCATGCGTGCTTTGGGAAGGGCAAGAGCGAGTATGGATACCGACGGAATGATAAAAGTGTTGGCAGATGCTGTTACTGATGAAATTTTAGGCGTTCATATGATTGGTGCCAGGGCAGCAGATATGATTGCCGAAGCGGTTATTGCGATGGAATTTAGGGCATCCTCAGAAGATATTGCACGATCATCACACGCACACCCAACTTATACAGAAGCATTTAAAGAAGCTTGTTTGGCAGTGAATGACAGATCGATACATAGTTAAGCCCCCTAACCCCCAAAGGGGGAATTATTATTGTAACTTTTTAACTGAAAATTGTGCAACGAACAAGTTTTAAATTTCAGGTAAAGGATATTTCCGAATTTAAAAAGCAACTTTTACTTTGGGCGCAACAGTTTAAAGTGGCTGTTTGGCTGGACAGCAATAACTACGACCAAAAATATTCAAATTTTGATGGGGTGTTGGCCGTTGATGCTGTTTCAAAAATTGAATCTTCCTTTGAAAATGCTTTTTCACAATTAAAAAAATACCAATCTGAAGTCAACGATTATATTTTCGGCTATCTCGGTTACGATTTAAAAAATGACGTTGAAGCGCTTTATTCTTCTAATTTCGACGGATTGCATTTTCCCGATTTGTTCTTTTTTCAGCCTAAAAAATTATTCTTCATCAAAGGAAATTCAGTAGAAATAAAATACATTTCAGTATTTGAAGATGAAATTGAAACTGATTTTAATGAAATTACTTCAACCAAGACACAGCAACCAACAACCAACAACCCAATTCAAATAAAACTCCGAATTCATAAAGATGATTATTACAAAAAAATAAACACCCTTTTAAATCATATTCATAGAGGCGATATTTACGAAGCCAATTTTTGTCAGGAATTTTACAGCGAAAATTCCCTGATTGATCCAGTGAAAGTTTATCAACATTTAAATGAAATTTCCAAAGCGCCTTTTGCCACATTTCTGAAGCTAAATGACAAATTTTTACTTTCCGCTTCTCCAGAACGTTATCTAAAAAAAGATGGCGAACACTTAATTTCCCAGCCCATTAAGGGAACAGAAAAAAGAGCTTCAACAACAAAAGCAGACGAAAAATTAATCAAGGAATTGGAACAAAATCCGAAAGAACGCTCAGAAAATATCATGATTGTGGATTTGGTGCGCAACGATTTTTCCCGATTCGCCGTAAAAGGTTCCGTAAAAGTGGATGAGCTTTGCAAGGTTTATACTTTTGAACAAGTGCATCATCTTATTTCCACCGTTTCTTGTTCGGTAAAAAATGATATTCATCCTATTGATATTTTAAAAAACACGTTTCCGATGGGAAGCATGACCGGAGCGCCAAAAATTTCGGCCATGAAAATAATCGAGGAATTGGAAGAAACCAAGCGCGGTTTGTACTCAGGCGCCGTCGGTTATTTTACGCCAAACGGTGATTTTGACTTCAATGTTATCATCCGCAGTATTTTATATAATGCCACAAAAAAATATATTTCCTACTCGGTTGGTGGCGCTATTACGGCGCAATCGATTCCGGAAAAAGAATATGAAGAATGTTTGCTGAAAGCAAAAGCGATGAAACAGGTTTTGGTAAATGAACTGGTTTAAACTTTTTTGATTGAAGCGAAAAATAGGAATTTTTTGCTCAATTGAAGGCTTTTTTTAACTGCATAGCATCGCTACGGAGCTGCATAGCATCGCTACGGAGTTCAAAAAAGACAAAAAGTGAGTGAAAAATAACATTTTGTAGCCAATTGAAAAAAGTTTAAACCAGTTCAATGTTAAATAATTATATTTACAAACTTATGAAATGAGCCATAACAATTAGGCTGATACCAACCGATATGTTCAATGGCGAATTCCATCTGACCTTTAAAAAACAATAAATTTGAACAGATGAAAGCTGAACTTCAAGAACATATCAACGCTAAATTTTCATTTTTACATGATAAAAACCTCCTTGTAGCCGTTTCCGGAGGAATTGATAGCGTGGTTTTAACACATTTGCTTCACAAATTAAATTTTACTATTTCATTGGCGCATTGCAACTTTTCTTTACGAGGAAAAGAGAGCAATGAAGATGAAGAATTTGTGAAACAATTAGGCGAAAAATTAGAGATTCAAACTTATACTATCAAATTTGAAACTGAAGCCTACGCCGAAGAAAAAGGAATTTCAACCCAAATGGCAGCACGTGATTTGCGTTACAGCTGGTTTCAAAAAATTGCTAAAGAAAACAATATCGATTACATTATAACCGGTCATCAAAAAGATGATGTTTTAGAAACCTTTTTCATCAATTTAACACGTGGAACCGGTTTGGACGGTTTAACAGGAATTCCCGAAATTCAGGGAAATATTGTGCGCCCTTTTATGATTTTCTCTCGTAATGAAATTTTAGTTTACGCCGCTAAAAAAAAGATACTTTGGAGAGAAGACCGAACCAATTCTTCCATAAGATATGTAAGAAATAAAATTCGCCATAAAATTATTCCGGTTTTAAAAGAATTGAATCCAAATTTGTTGGAGACTTTTTACAACACACTAGAAAATTTAAAAGGAAGTCAGCAAATTGTAAAAGATCGCATTCAAAATATTAAAGAAAAAATCACCAAAACGCATAAAAATGAGAAGCATTTCAGCATTGATGAATTAAAAAAACTAAGCAATCCTAAAATTTATTTGTTTGAAATTTTAAAAGAATACGGGTTTACCGAATGGAATGATGTTGCCGATTTGTTGGAATGCCAAAGCGGAAAACAGGTTTTTAGCAAAACACACCGTTTGTTAAAAGACCGGGAAGTACTGATTTTATCGGAAATGCTGAAACAGGAAGAAATCGAACGCTTTGAAATTTCAGAAAATACCCATGAAATAAGCACGCCCATTAAATTAAAATTGGAAACAATCACTATTCCTTTTGATACTAAAAACCATCAGAATAAAGTTTTAGAGGAATTGATTTTTGACGATAAAAATACCATTTCCATAGATTTCGACAACATTGAATTTCCGTTAATCCTTAGAAAACGTCAAAAAGGAGATTTCTTTTTTCCTATTGGATTGCATGGCAAAAAGAAAGTAAGCAAATTTTTTAAAGATGAAAAATTATCGCTGATTGATAAAGAAAACACTTGGCTTTTGTTCTCTAAAAACGACCTAATTTGGATTGTTGGAATGCGATTGGACGACCGATTTAAAGTTACAAAAACCACTTCAAAAATTTTAAAAATTAAGTATTGAAGTTGGAAGCCGGAAGACCGAAGTCCGAAGTCCGAAGTCGGAAGATCGAAGACCGAAGACGGAAGATGGAAGACTGAAGACCGAAGACGGAAGACAGAAGTTTTAAAAAAGGTTTCGGGTTTCAAGTTTTGGGTTTTGGGTTTTGGGTTTTTTTCTTCGTGAGTCTTTGTGAATTTTCTTTGTAAAACTTTGTGTAATCGCCAAAGAACATTGTTTCACTAAAAAATAAAGTGACTGATTTATGCGGGCCATTTCGGAAATAAATTCCTACACAAAAAAATCGATTTCGTTAAATTAGTATTTTAAAAACGGCTATTTAACCAAGCTTTTGTAATTTTCACTTTTGAAATCATAAACTATGCATAAACTACCGAAACTCACCAGATTCAATGAAAACGTATTGGCAAAATACCGTATTTACAACAGTATTTTTATGACACTTCCTTTTGATGCCATCACAAAAACAGGTGTCATGCTACCGCTTTTTCACGAAGTTTGTGAAAATGGTTTTTCCAACAAAAAAAATCCAAGCGAAATTGTAGAAACTTTTTTTAAAACGTACCATAAAAACCCTTCAGAAAAAGACAAAATAAATTTACTTTTTCGTTTTATACAATATATTGAACGTCAGGTAGTGTTGTTTGACGCCATTGAAGATGCTGCATTTCCTATTGTAAATAATATGGACGGCGTGGGAACTTTGAGAAACAGTAAAGAAACCGCGGCTTTGGAAAACAAAAAAGAAGCCTTAAAAAAACATTTAGAAAATTTTAAGGTTCGAGTGGTTTTAACAGCGCATCCAACACAATTTTATCCGGGAGCCGTTTTGGGAATTATTACCGATTTAACGGAAGCCATTCAAGAAAATGATTTGCTGAAAATAAATCAGCTCTTGGCGCAGTTGGGTAAAACGCCGTTTTTTAAACACGTAAAACCAACGCCTTTTGATGAAGCCGTAAGCTTAATTTGGTATTTGGAAAACGTATTTTATCATTCAGTATCGGGCGTTTACAACTACATTCAAAGCAATATTTTCGACAATCAGCCAATTGACAATGAAATTATCAATCTGGGATTTTGGCCCGGCGGCGACAGAGACGGAAATCCGTTTGTGACCACGGAAATTACGTTGGATGTTGCCAAACGTTTAAAACAAACCATCTTAAAAAATTATCATCGAGACATTCGGTTGCTAAAAAGACGCCTATCTTTTGCCGGCGTTGAAGAATCTATTTCAGCATTGGAAGCTGTTTTATTCGAAAATAGCGTGAATACAGAAATTAATACGATGATGCCATTAAATGAATTTCTGAATAAATTAATCGAGATAAGAGAAATCATCATTTCAAGACATCAATCTTTATATTTAGAGGAAATAAACGATTTTATCAATAAAGTTCGTTTGTTCGGATACCATTTCGCAACATTGGACATTCGCCAGGACAGTAGAGTTCATCACGATGTTTTCGTTCAAATTGTAAAAACTTTATCAGAAAAGGGAAAGGTTATTTTTCCTGAAAACTATTTGGAACTTTCAGAAAATAAACAAATTGAGAT
Organism: Gelidibacter sp.; assembly: GCA_010906935.1. Classification (GTDB taxonomy): domain Bacteria; phylum Bacteroidota; class Bacteroidia; order Flavobacteriales; family Flavobacteriaceae; genus Lutibacter. The sequence continues at coordinate 5,490 of JAAFHC010000108.1, read as the reverse complement.
TCTTTCAAAAGTAGCAGACAATTTAGAATTGTCCATTTTTGATGATGAAATGGTGGTTAAAACTTTGGGTTCCATACAAGCCATAAAAACCATTCAGCAGAATAATGGTGAACGCGGCGCAAACCGTTATATCATCAGTAACAATCAATCTGCTTTAAATATGATGGAAACTTTCGCCATGTTTAATTTGTGTGGCTTTAGCCATCAATTAAATGTTGATATCATTCCACTTTTTGAAACTGTTAATGATTTAACGAATTCAACAAGTGTTATGGAAAAATTATACGCGAACAGCACCTATAAAAATCATCTTAAAAACAGGGGAAACAAACAAACCATTATGCTTGGTTTTTCTGACGGGACAAAAGATGGCGGGTATTTAATGGCAAATTGGGCCATTTATCAAGCCAAAGAAAATCTAACTGAGATTTCCAGAAAAAACGGCATCAAAGTCATATTTTTTGACGGTCGCGGCGGACCGCCGGCTCGTGGTGGCGGAAAAACGCATCAATTTTATGCTTCTTTGGGCCCAACCATTGAGGATGAAGAAATACAATTAACGGTGCAAGGACAAACCATTAGTTCCAATTTTGGAACGTTAGATTCTGCACAATTCAATATTGAACAATTATTAAGTGCCGGTATTTCGAACGAATTGTTTAGCAATTCCAACAATATTATGACAAAAAGTGGTGCTGAAATTATGGACGATTTGGCGTTGACTAGCTATCAGGCTTATGTTGATTTTAAAAATCACCCGAAGTTTATGCCCTATTTGGAACGCATGAGCACTTTAAAATATTATGCAAAAACCAATATTGGAAGTCGGCCATCTAAACGCTCTGCATCAAAAGAATTAAATTTTGCCGATTTGCGCGCCATTCCTTTTGTGGGTTCTTGGAGCCAGTTAAAACAAAATGTTCCCGGATTTTATGGCGTTGGTACTGCGTTGAAAAAGTATGAAGACAGTGGCGAATTTGAAAAACTGAAACAGTTCTACCATCATTCAGATTTCTTTAGAACATTGATCGGAAACAGTATGATGTCGCTCACAAAATCATTTTTTGAACTGACAGAATATATGTCGAAAGATGAAGAATTTGGTGAGTTTTGGCACATCATTCACAATGAATATCAAACATCAAAACGACTTATTTTAAAACTTTCCGATTATACAGAATTGATGCAAAGCAATCAGGTTGGCAAAGCATCTATTGTTATTCGTGAAAATATTGTGTTACCTTTGTTAACCATTCAACAATTCGCGCTTCGTAAAATTCAGGAACTTCAAAATGAAGAAAACCCAGATTTAGATTTAATTAAAATTTATGAAAAAATGGTAACGCGATCATTGTTCGGAAACATTAACGCAAGCAGAAATTCAGCATAATTATGAACTTATCACAAATCAACGAAAACGAATACAATCCGCATTACAAACACTACATTTTGGAATTGGAAAATGTGGATTTATTTGAAATTTTAACGACTTCTGCTGAAGAATTATTGGAAACCGTTAAAGATTTATCCGAAGAAAAATTGGTTTTTCGTTATGCTGAAGGAAAATGGACCATCAAAGAACTTGTTCAGCATTTAATTGATACAGAACGAATTATGAGTTACAGAGCCTTGCGTTTTTCAAGAAATGACGCCACGGAATTGCAAGGATTTGATGAAAATTGGTATGTGGAAAATTCAAACGGCAACAACCGAAATTTTAATGATTTGGTAGAAGAATTTACTTGTACCCGTAGAGCTAGTATCTCTTTATTTAAAAGTTTTACCCAAGAAATGCTAACATTATCGGGCACAGCAAACGAAAGCGACGTGACAGTGAGGGCCTTAGGGTTTATTATTGCCGGACATCAAGTGCATCATTTAAAAATTATTAAAGAGCGGTATCTTTAATTGGTTTTATCCAAAAAGAAGATTTCATTAATGATTTTTTTAAAGCCATCGATAAAACCGTTTGTAATTTAACTTCCCTTAAATTGAAAAATAGTGGATTCAAATTTTATATGATATAAAATATTATATTTGAAATATCCTTAACTATTTTTCAACAATGCGTATTCTCAAAAAAATCTTACTCATTATTGGTATCCTAATCGTGCTCATTTTGATTGGAGGCTGGATGTATTTTAACAGCCTAAAACCTAATTATTCAGGCGAAATCACTTTATCAGGTATTGAAAATGAAACTTCTGTTTATTTTGATGATTATGGAATTCCGCATATTTATGCCCAAAACCAATATGACGCCACAACCGCTTTAGGATACGTTCATGCCCAAGACCGACTTTGGCAAATGGAACTCATGCGAAGAATTGCGCCGGGAAGATTGTCGGAAATTTTTGGAAAAGACATGCTTAAAAACGATCGGTTTTTTGTGAGTTTGGGCATTGAGGAAGCTTCCAAAAAATCATTGGAAAAATTGGACAAAAATGGGGAGGTTTTTAAATTGGCAACCGCTTATTTAAACGGCGTAAACCAGTTTATAGAAAATGGCCCTACGCCTATTGAATTTACTTTAATTGGCATTAAAAAAGAGCCTTATCAACTAAACGACATCTACAATATTTTGGGATATATGTCTTTTAGTTTTGCCATGGCGCAAAAAACGGATCCGCTTTTAAGCATTCTAAAAGAAAAATTAGGCGCTGATTACTTAAAAGAGCTGAATATTGAAATCGGCCCAAACACTACATTTATAAAAAATTCAGAATCAACTATTGAAAATTTTTCAGCAATGGTTGCAAGCGTCAATGAGGTGATGGAAAACTCGCCTGTCCCTCCGTTTATCGGCAGCAACAGTTGGGTGGTTTCTCCTAAAAAATCTGCCACAGGAAAGGTGCTTTTTGCAAACGATCCGCATATCGGCTATTCACAGCCTGCAGTTTGGTATGAAGCGCACATTGTAACTCCCAATTATGAAATGTACGGTTATCATTTGGCGGGTGTTCCATTTCCTTTATTGGGACACAACAGGAATTATGCCTACGGATTAACGATGTTCGAAAACGATGATATCGATTTTTATAAAGAAGAAAATGACCCTGCAGACAGCACCAAATACAAAACACCAAACGGATTTGAAACTTACAAAACTGCAACAAAAACAATAAAAGTAAAAGATGAGGAGAATGTAATTATTACGGTAAGAAGTTCGCGCCACGGACCCATTATGAACGATGCCCTTGATGCAATTACGCAAAATGATCCCATTGCGATGTCTTGGATTTACACCCAATTTGACGTAGAAGTTTTGGCTGCGCTTCACACCATTTCAAGAGCAACCAATATGAAAGACGTTAAAAAAGGAGCCTCTATGATTCACGCTCCGGGTTTAAATATTATGTACGGTGACGCAAAAGGAAATGTGGCCTGGTGGGCAACCGGAAAATTGTACAAATTAAAGCCAGAAGTAAATAGAAATTTTATTTTAAATGGCGCTTCCGGTGAAGATGACCCTATTGAATATTTAGATTTCAGCGAAAATCCGATGGCTGAAAATCCGCCGTGGAATTACGTGTATTCAGCGAATAATCAGCCCGATTCCATTGCAGGAATCTTATATCCTGGCTATTATTTATCTGAAGACAGAGCCAAACGCATTGTGCAATTGCTGGAACCAAAAAATAACTGGAACAAAGAATCTATGTCGGCAATGATTACCGATGTCACTTCATCGGTGGCACCAGGATTGGTGAAAGAATTTGCTAAAATAATGGATTACAATTCCTTCACCAAAAGCGAACAAAAAGCCATAGATATCCTTCAACTTTGGGATGGCTCAAATACTGTTGACCAAGTGGCGCCAACCATTTATAATAAATGGATTTACCTGTATTTAAAAAACACTTTTGAAGATGAAATGGGCGAAAAATTATTCACCCAGTTTTTAGCCACACATTTGTCCAAAAGGGTAATTGCCGAGCAACTTGAAAAGGACGGTTCCATTTGGTGGGACAACATAACAACCAAAAACAAAACAGAAACCAAAAAAGAAATATTGTCAAAATCTTTGGTTGAAGCCGTCGCATTTTTAGAAAAACAACTTGGAAACGACATAAAAGATTGGAATTGGGGAAAAGTTCATACCTTAGCACATGAACATCCATTGGGCAAGGTTGCGGCATTAAAAAGCTATTTTAATGTTGGCCCGTTTCCCATAAATGGCGCAAGAGAAGTGATTAACAATCACGGATTCGAGTATACTGATACTGGATTGTACAAAGTAAACGCTGGTCCTTCAACCAGAAGAATCATTGATTTTTCGGATATTGAAAACAGCGTCAGCATTTTACCGACAGGGCAATCGGGAAACCCTTTCAGCAAACATTATAAAGATCAGGCTGAAATGTACAACAAAGGCGAATTCAGAAAAATGAAAATGAATGAAGAAGAAATTAAATCTGTTTCAACAATATTAATTATTTCACCAAAAAAATGAATAAAAGAATCACCATAAAACAAATTGCACTGGCATTGCAAGTTTCTATTTCAACGGTTTCAAAAGCGTTAAACGACAGCTATGAAATTAGTGACGACACCAAAAAAAGGATTCAGGAATATGCCAAATTACATAAATACAAGCCCAATACTTTGGCGTTGAGCCTGCAAAATAAAAAAACAAAAACCATTGGTATTATACTGCCTAATATTTTAAATTATTATTTTGCAAGAGTGCTTCGCGGCATTGAAAAAGTAGCCACAGAGAAAGGATACAACATCATCACCTGTATCACCAATGAATCCTATAAAAAAGAAGTAGACACTATGGAAATGCTTTCTAATGGAACTATTGATGGTTTTATTGCCTGTATTTCAGAAGAGACTTTAAAATTAGGAAATTTTGACCATTTTCATGATATTTTGGAAGAAGGAACGCCAATTGTATTGTATGATCGTGTTCATCAAGAAATAAATTGTGATAAGGTTGTTACAGATTTAGTTAAGAGCGCCTATAAAGCCACTCGATTTTTAATGAAATCATCTTGTAAAAATATTGCTTTTATTTCAACGTCAGAAGCACTGGATATAGGTAAATTCGGACTTGAAGGCTATAAAAAAGCACTTAAAAAACATGTTGTAAATCCGGTTAAAAATTTAATTATAAGACAGGATCGTGAAGAGGGACTGAAAGAGAAAATCAATGAAATGTTAGACAAATATCTTGTGGATGGTATTTTTACCGTTGATGAGATTTCTGGCGCTATTACCACACAAGTCTTAAATAAAAGATTTATTAGAATTCCAGAAGACATCTCAATAGTTGGACTTACAAATGGTATTTTATCGCGTTACAGTACACCTCCACTTACCAGCGTAAATCGTTTTGCCCATACCACCGGTGAAATTGCGGCAACACGATTAATTGATAAAATTGAAGAAAAAATTGAGTTTGATGACGTTAAAACTGAAATAGTTAAAACAAAATTGGTTGAACGGGAATCAACAAAAAAGCTTTTTATAAAGTTTTAAATTAAA
>JAAFHC010000107.1 GCA_010906935.1 Gelidibacter sp. | reverse complement strand
TTTTGTTTAGACCAATAACCTGCCAATGCCAATCCTGAAAAAATATCCCAAATCGCCCAAAAAGCAACCAAAAGAGCCATTCCGCCGAGACCATTAAAAAAGCTAAAAATGAGCAACAATCCCAATCCGGAGTTTTGAATTCCTGTTTCAATAGCAAGCGTTTTTTGATCTTTAAAGGTAAGTTTCATCAATTTGGCAAAATAAAATCCGGTTGCCAGAGCCAGTAAATTATGTGCAATTACTAAAATTAGGACATATTCAATGTAATTTATAAAAATATCAAAATTATCATAAAATGCAATAACGATGAAAAGCATAAAAATAATCAATGAAATTGGTTTTAGAATTTTAGCCATTTTTACGGACAAATCAGGTTTTGATTTTCTTACCCACATTCCAAGAATTAATGGAATTCCTAAAATTAGTGTAACCAATTTCACCAATTCCCAAGGGTTTAATTCTATGGTTTGAAGAATTTCACCTGTAGGTGCATATAAATTTCCCCAAAAATAAAGATTAAAAGGCGTCATAAATAATGCCAGCAATGTTGAAAAAGCGGTTAAACTAACTGATAATGCTACATTACCCTTAGCCATTTGCGTCATAAAATTTGAAATATTTCCACCTGGACAAGCAGCAACCATCATCATTCCCAATGCAATACTCGGCATTGGATTCACCAATTTTATAAAAATGAAAGTGACCAGGGGCAATAAAATGAATTGGGAAATTACGCCAGTAATTAAAATTTTCGGATTTTGAAATAAACGTTTAAAATCGTCTGTGGTGATGCCAAGTGCCACGCCAAACATGATAATGGCCAATGTGATGTTAAGCACCCAAAGGCCTTCAGTATCAAAATTTATTTTTAAGGAATCTAAATTTTCTGGCATATTAGTTTTTAAAGGCGTATTCAACAATATTTGCGCCCATTTTTAAGGCTTTTTCACGAATTTCAAAAGGATCTCCGTGCACTTCCTCATCTTCCCAACCATCGCTTAAATCCGATTCATAATCGTAAAAACAAATCAATCTTCCTTCATAAAACAATCCAAAACCTTGAGGTTGTTTGTTATTGTGCTCGTGAATTTTAGGACAGCCATTTTCGAACTTAAAGGTTTGGTGATAAATGGGATGGTTGTAAGGGATTTCTTGAAAATCTAACGTTGGAAATACTTTTTTCATTTCTCTTCTAACATAGTTGTCAAGTCCGTAATTATCGGAAATATGTAAAAATCCGCCTGAAATTAAATAATTTTTCAAATTTTCAATTTCGTCATCAGAAAAACTGACATTTCCATGGCCGGTCATAAAAACAATGGGATAATTAAAAATGGAAGGACTGTTTACTTCCACAGTTTCTGGATTTTCTTTAATGGAGGTGTTTATGTTTTTATTGCAAAACTTAATAAGGTTAGGCAAAGCAGTTGGATTTGCATACCAATCTCCACCACCGTTATACTTTAAAATAGCTATTTGTTGGGCAGAAATTTGGGTAAAAGACATTAGAAAAAAGGCAATAGAAAAAAGACGAATCTTTAAAATATTGCTATAGGTTTTTATATAAAATATTTGAAAAGTAATCATTAAATTCATTCATTTACAAATGCCACGCTGTGAACTGCAACCAACCCGGCAGTTTCAGTACGTAAACGGCTTTTTCCCAAAGATACAGGAATAAAGTTATTGTCCAAACTTTGTTGAATTTCTTTGGTTGAAAAATCACCTTCCGGTCCAATAAGAATTGTGGTATTTACCGTTGGTTTTAATTCGGATTTTAGTGATTTTTTGCTGGTTTCTTCACAATGCGCGATAAACAATTGTCCACTGAAATTTGATTGCATAAACGCATTAAAAGTTACTGGTTCATTTAATTTTGGAAAATTGAATTTAAGTGATTGTTTGGCTGCCGAATGAATAATTTTTTCCATTCTTTCTATTTTAAGTTCTTTACGTTCAGAATGTTCGCAAATAATTGGCGTAATTTCATCAATGCCGATTTCGGTGGCTTTTTCCAGAAACCATTCAAAACGATCGTTTAATTTTGTGGGTGCAATGGCGATGTGTAAATAATAATTTCTATCGTTTTCTTGGGTCTCAATTGCTGTTATTTCAACCAAACATTTTTTGTCGTTTGCCTGTAGTATTTCCGAAGTAAATAATTGTCCTAAACCGTTGGTGATAAAAATTTTATCGCCTTCTTTTTTTCTTAAAACACGAACAATATGGCGGCTTTCAATTTTATCAAAAGAAAACTGTTTGGTGTCGGTTGTAATTTCTGGGTTGTAAAATAATTGCATTATAAATCTTTTCTAAAAGTGCATCGTCTTTTGTAAACAATAGGATCAAAATTTTTCCAAAGTGCTGCAGCCGCTTTATTTGTTGAAAGTTCTGGTGTTCTATAACAGTTTACAATTCCTTTTTTTGTGTATGTTTTGTAAAATTCTTCAAAAATAATGGCATGAACGCCTTTGTTTTGATGGGTTGGATGAACACCAATTAAATAGAAAAGGATGTCCTTGCTGTTTTTTTTCGCATGTAATAAGTGAAAAATTCCAAAAGGGAATAATTTTCCTTTTGATTTTTGCAAAGCTTCTGAAAACGATGGCATGGTAATGGCAAACGCAACTAATTTTCCTTCTTTATCAACAACAAATACAATCAATTCCGGATTGATAAATGGGATGAATTTTCTTTTAAAATAATCTTTTTGAACATCGGATATTGGCACGAATGAGGACAATGAAGCATAACTGTCGTTGAACAAATCGAACATTTCATCCACATAAGGCAAAATTTCCTTTGTTTTGGTAAAATTAAGGGCCTTATATTGATAACGTTTTTTAATGATTTCGCTTGCCTTCATGAAAAATTCGGTTTTCACATTGCTAAACGGGAATTTACTTTCGTTGTATTCCTTTTCAACAATAAACCCTAGATTTTCTAAATGTTTTTGGTAGTAAGGAAAGTTGTACCAAGTAATCATAGAGCCAATATGATCGAAACCTTCGGTTAAAACACCTACTTTATCTAAATTTGAAAAGCCCAATGGTCCTTCCATATATGCTAACTTGTTTTGTTTTCCAATTTCTTCAACCTTGTTTAATAACATTTTTGAAACTTCATAGTCATCAATAAAATCGAACCAGCCAAAACGCATTTTTTTTACATTTTGTTCATTAATTTCAAGCTTGTTAATAATTGCGGCAATACGTCCAACGATTTCATTATTTTTCAGCGCTACGAAAAAACGAGCTTCTGCGTGTTGAAAAACCGGATTTTTAGTCTTGTCAAAAGATTCAATTTCATCATTGATGATAGGAGGAACCCAAAAAGAGTTGTTTTTATACAATTTAAAAGGAAACTCAACAAAAGCCTTTATTTCCTTTTTTGACGTCATTTCTTGCAGTGTAATCATAGAAATTTAATGATATTAGTTACGCTTTTTCTTAAATAATCTAGAAAAAAATCCTTTTCTGTTTGGTGTTTTCGACATTGATTCTTTTGGTGCATTTTTATAGACAAATGAATCCTTGTGGCGATCCAATCTCCAGGCAAATCCGGCTGTGGCATATACATAGGAATAGTCGTCGAAAAAATTGGTTCTTGCCGAAGCGTCCAATTGCAAATTTTCTGTGACCAAATAAGCGATTCCTGTTCCGAACTGATAATTGGGCGAAAAATCATTGTAATATTTCCCCTGATTTTCAATAAAATAAGACCAGTTTTGACTGATGGCATAGGTCATTGTCACAATATACGAGTAATATTTATCTTCTGAAGTAATATTGTCGGCAATTAAGTTTGTCAACAAAATCAATCGATCCGAAAAATCATTTTGCAGTAAAACAGCACCTTTATAACTAATTCCTTCATCGTTTTTGTAATCTTTCCCCAAAAAGTTTAAGTGCGCTCCGCCGTAAACTCCAACCGAAGGAATTAAACGCTTTTTGTCAAACGCTGTTCTGCGTTTCCAACTGCGAATTTCTTTAGACCGGTCACTAAATTCTTGTTGGTAAAATAAATATTTTGCGCCAACCGTAAGGTCACTTATTCCTTTAATATGATAATTTGGGTTTGGATAATTATTCACTTCGTCGCGTTGGTAAGCGACATTGGCGTTAAATTCCAACCGTTCTTTAAATTTACCCACCCTAAAAAACAATTCTCCACCCAAAGTTTTGGCATTTGCACCAAGACTTTCATCATTGCTGCTGTTATAAAACATGCCGGTTTCAAACTGATAAACGTTGGTGCCAACGCCATACGGACTTTCAGAAAAACCGGGTCTTTTTGAGTTGATAATTTCGGTGTATTGTGCAGTTATCAGCTGAAAACTAGCTATAAAGACAACTAAAAATAGTGCATTTTTCATAGTATAAAATGTTTGATGTGTCAAAGATAAGATTTTATATAATTAAACGTTTTAGTTCCTCTCAAATTGTTATTTTTGGAGTTTATTTAAACTCGATGAAATGGGATTTTTAAGAACGTTAGCAATTATAGTACTTATATATTATGCTATTAAATTTATAGGAAGGTATATTTTGCCATTGTTTGTGGGGAAAATTATTAACAATGTTGAAAAAAAAATGAGAGACCAACAACAGGAATTTAATAACCAACAACAAAAAACCACTGGTAAAGTTGGAGAAACAGTGATTGCCAAAAAACCTTCGGAATATAAGGAAGGAAATAAAAATATAGGAGACTATGTTGATTATGAAGAAGTTAAAGACGATAAATAAATGAATTTTCCCATCAAAAAAGCGGTTCCTTACTTAATTACCATTGCAACTTTTATTTTAGTTTCTGTTGCCTATTTTTCTCCGATTCTTGAAGGAAAAAAAATATTTCAAAATGACATCAAGCAATTTACGGGAATGGCGAAATCAATCAACGATTTTCGCGCAGAAAATGATGCCGAACCGTATTGGACCAATGCCGCTTTTGGAGGAATGCCAACTTATAATTTAAGTGTTTTATATCCAAATGATTATGTTAAAAAATTGGATGGTTTTTTGCGATTTTTACCAAGACCTGCTGATTATTTATTTTTGTATTTTTTAGGCTTTTTTGTATTGCTGACAGTCTTAAAAGTGGAATATAAATTGGCTATTTTGGGTGCTTTGGCTTTCGGATTTTCTACGTATTTAATTATAATCCTAGGCGTAGGACACAATTCAAAAGCGCATGCAATTGCTTATATGCCATTTGTTTTGGCGGGTATTTTATTGGTATTGCAACGCAATTATTTATGGGGTTTTGTGCTAACTGCTGTCGCTATGTCTTTGGAAATCAAGGCTAGCCATCCACAAATGACTTATTATTTGTTTTTTGCGGTGTTAATTTTGGGTATTTTTTATTTAATTGAGGCGTTTAAAGAAAAACAATTGCCCGCATTTTTTAAAAGTATCGCTATTTTAATTGTTGCCGTGGTTTTGGCGATTGGCACAAATGCCACCAGTTTATTGGCAACTAAAGAATATGTTTCGCACAGCACAAGAGGGAAAAGCGAACTCACCATCAATCCCGATGGATCTCCGAAAGAAGCTTCTAGCGGATTGTCAAAAGAATATATTACCGACTATAGTTATGGAATTTCAGAAACATTCAATTTGTTTATTCCCCGTTTTATGGGTGGTGGAAATTATGAAAATGTTGGACTTGATTCTAATATTTATAACTTTTTAAAAGACAAGACCGATCCGCGCCAGGCGAAAGAATTTGCTGAATTCGCGCCAATGTATTGGGGAAAACAGCCTATTGTGGAAGCGCCAGCCTATATTGGTGCCGTGTTGGTGTTTTTGTTCTTTTTAGGAATTTTTTTGGTAAAAGGAAAATTAAAAAATTGGTTGGTGGGCGTTGTTGTTTTTTCAATACTGCTTAGTTGGGGAAAAAACCTTAATTTTTTAACCGATTTTTTTATTGACTATATTCCAATGTATAATAAATTCAGGGCGGTTTCTTCCATTCAGGTCATCACTGAATTGGCGATTCCACTTCTGGGAATATTGGCCTTGAAAGAATTTTTCAATAAATCCGTTACTGCTGAAATTAAATTGAAAGCGTTAAAAAACAGTTTTTTTATTACAGGAGGAATTGCACTAATTTTTACGTTATTCGGAACAACGCTGTTCTCTTTTGAAGGCTTAAGAGATGCAAGCTACGATAAAATGTTGCCGGGATTTTTGGAGGCAATTATAGCCGACAGAAAAGCAATTTTCTTTTCCGATAGTTTTAGAACACTTGTTTTTGTAGCGATTTCCGCAGGAATTTTATGGTTATTTGTTAAAGAAAAATTGAATAAAAATTATGCCATAATTATTTTAGGTGTATTGATTTTGTTCGATTTGGTTTCGGTTGATAAACGCTATGTTAACAATGCCGATTTCCAAAATGCCAGGGAAATTGACAAACCTTTTGTGGCTTCGGAAATTGACAGGGAAATTCTTAAAGATAAAAGTCATTATAGGGTAGCCAATTTTATGGTTGATCCAATGAATGACGGTAGCACTTCCTATTTTCACAATTCTATTGGTGGTTATCATGCGGCGAAAATGGAGCGGTACCAAGAATTGTTCGATTTTCATATTGCTAAAAATAATATTGAAGTATTAAATATGTTGAATACCAAATACTTTGTTTTTGAAGATGGAAGTCGGCGCGAAACGGTGCAGCAAAATCCCGATCCCAATGGAAATGCTTGGCTGATAAATACAATTAAAATTGTTGACAATGCAAATGAAGAAATATTCGCTTTAGACAGTTTAAAAACAAAAACGGAGGCCGTTATTGACAAAAGGTTTATTTCCGAAGGCTTTATTACAAATTACCCAAAAGATTCAACAGCAACAATACAATTGACATCTTATGCGCTAAATAATTTGGTTTACGATTTCAATTCAACTACAAATCAGTTTGCTGTTTTTTCTGAAATTTTTTATAAGGATGGTTGGAACGCCTACATTGATGGAAATTTAACGCCGCATTACCGCGTTAACTTTGTGTTGCGTGGGTTAGAAATTCCAAAAGGAACACATAAAATTGAATTTAAATTTGAGCCCACTGTCATTAAACAAGGAAGCACAATTACTTTGGTTTCGTACGGGTTGTTTTTGATTATTTTTGCAGGTTGGTTTTTTGTTGAAAGACGGAAAACTAACTGATAGAATAATTCATCAATTTAAGAATTCTTAAGAAATTCGTTTTATTTCTTGAGGAAACCAACAGCTTTTTTTTGTTTGAAAGCACCAATTCTCCCGTATTGTTATATTGAACAATATGCTTTAAGTTTAAAAGCGTAGAGCGGTGTATTCTAAAAAAAGTAGCTTGCATTAAAATGCTTTCCACTTTTTTTAAATTATTTGAAGTGGTATAAACTTTATTATCAGTGGTATAAAAGTTGGTGTAACTTCCATCGGCCTCACAGTATAAAATGTCATCAATATCAACAATTGTAAAATCCCCATTTTTCATTGGAAGTGAGATTTTATGATTTTTGTTTTCCATTTGATGTTTAAAAGTAAGATACTTTTCAGAATTAAAAGCAGATTGTTTAGATAAGAATTTATCTACAACACCAATTAATTGATCTTCCTGTATCGGTTTATTCAGGTAATAAAAAGCAAAATAATCCATTGCTTTTTCTTTATAATCTTTTAGTCCGGTGGTGAAAATAACTTCAAATGTTGAAGAATTTGAAAAATGATCCAATATTTCAAAACCATCTCCGTCCATCAATTGAATATCTAAAAACACCAATTGCGGATTTAGGTCGTTGATTAACTTAATTCCTTTTTCTACGCCAGTCTCATGACCAACAATTGTGAGTTGGGTGCTATAATTTCTTTCTATAATGTTTTTAAGATGCTGGTACGCAGCGTTCTCGTCTTCAATAATGATGGCACTTATCATAAAAATATTTAAAAACTTATTAAGGGTATTTTTAGGGTAACTTTCAATCCCACTAAGGTATTAAATTCATCTGTCACATTTGAAATAATGACTAAATTTTCTTTACTTTTTGATTCATTGATTAATTGGAGTCGTTCGTTGATATTTGAAAATGATATTCCCGAACCTGTTGCTGTTGAAGTGTTTTCCTTATTTTGAATTCCAACACCATTATCAATAATTTCACAAATTAGGAATGCTTCATTCTCAATGTTGAAATTTACGTTTATATGATTGGTTTGGTCTCCATTTTTAAATCCATGCCTAAAGGAATTTTCTATAATTGGTTGTAAAATCATAGGAGGAACCAGGATATTTTCTAATTCTTCTTCGGAAATGGATTCGGTATTAATGGTGTAAGAGGTGTTTTTGTGGAATCTTAATTTTTGAAGCTCCAAATATAATTTAGCCATTTCAATTTCATCCGTTAAACTGATAAGGTTGGATTTGGTTGATTGAAGAATTAAATTCACCAGTTCGGCAAATTTACCCAAACTGCCTTTTACTTCGTCAATTTCTCCCATATTCACCAAATTTTCAATGTTTACCAATAAATTATTAATGAAATGAGGATTCATTTGTGCATTTAATGCTTTGTAGCGAAGATTTGAAATGTTTTCTTTGATTTTTGCATTTTGTTTAATTTTAAGATTTCTTCTGTAAAATAGATTGGCTATAAATAATAACAGAATTAAAATTGTGATGCTTATAAACCACCAAGTTTTGTATAAGGGCGGTTTTATTGTAAATGCAAATTTGGAAGGATTGACGCTTTCCAAATTATTTTTTGAGATGGCTTTTATTTCAAAAGTATACTTCTTTGGCGGTAATGAAGAGTACCTAACCGTATTGTTTTTGGTTTCAATCCAATCGGGCTCCAAGCCCAACAAACGATATTTAAACGTAATGTTTCCCAAACTTTTAAAAGAAATTCCGGAGAAATTAAATTGAATATTATTTGATTGATAATCAAATATTTGACTGTTTGTTTTTTCGATGATAGTATTGTTCAACA
>JAAFHC010000106.1 GCA_010906935.1 Gelidibacter sp. | reverse complement strand
GTATGACCGGGAAATTTAAATTCTTCCGACTGAATGTTCTCCTTATTAATGGGAGCGGTTACCAACAAATCAATTTCTCCTTTGGCCAATGCTTCTGTTGCTGCTTCCAGTGATAAAAATGCGAATTTTCCTGATTCTGCTGTGGGTGTTCCCAAATTAACTTCAAATTCTTCTTTCCACAGATTCAACACATTAAACTTGCCCTGAATGGCAGCATCAACCTGCCGTATCCCATTAAAAAGCAAATTGATATCCATATTTTTTTTATAGGCTGTAATTAATTTGGCTGAACCAAATAATATAGGTGTGCAAAAATCGAACATCCGCTTATCCAAAAAGGTTTTCAAAATAATTTCTATGCCAACGCCATTAAAATCTCCTATAGAAATTCCCAATGTTATTTTTTCAGATTTGTCCATAAATCAGGTTTATTATACTTAAATTTGAATCCTCAAAAGTAGTCAATTAAATTGAAAAAAATATGTTTACCGGTATAATAGAAAGTGTTGGGTTTGTTAAAAACCTGAAGCAGGAAAAAGAAAATCTTCATATCACCATTGAAAGCAATTTCACTTCCGAATTAAAAATAGACCAAAGTATTGCGCACGATGGCGTATGTTTAACCATTGTGGGTATAAAAGGCAAAGAATACACAGTCACTGCCATAAAAGAATCGCTCGACAAATCTAATTTGAAATATGTTACTGTTGGATCTGAAATAAATTTGGAACGTGCGATGATTCTTGGCGCCAGATTGGACGGGCATATTGTGCAAGGACACGTAGACCAAACGGCTATTTGCACAAAAATTGTTGAAGAAAACGGCAGTTGGGTATTTAGTTTTGAATATGATAACACTTATAACAATATCACCATTGAAAAAGGCTCCATCACCATAAATGGCGTGAGTTTAACGGTTGTAAATTCGAAAAAAAACAGTTTTTCGGTGGCGATTATTCCTTATACTTATGAATTTACCAATTTTCACACTTTTGAAGTTGGCACGGTGATAAATTTAGAATTTGATGTTATTGGGAAGTATGTAGCGAGGTTGTTGGAAAAGTAATTATTTTTTTCTTCTTAATTCATAAATTCCATAAGCTACACCGGATACTAATAAAAGCGACAAACCCCCGTCTATTGGCAAACCAGGAGGAGGAGGAGGAGGAGCTCCACCTTCCTCAGGAGTTGGTGGCTTTTTTTTTGAATATGCCACAACACTTATGAGCATAAAGCAAAAACTCAATAAAAATACCTTAACTTTTTTATTATTCATTTTGGGGTTGAATATGCTACAAACTTAAAAAATTAATTATATAATTTAAATATTTTAACACTTTATGACTTTAAACGCACCACTTTAAACATTATTGTGGGTTGATAGGCGTTTGAATTGTTAAATCAATTCCACAAAGTTCGTCATTTTAACTTATTCTAAATGTTATCATTTTATTAAACGCAATCCTGTTCAAAAAATAATATTGTCTTCATGGTTCACATCTGGTTGCATTCTTCATTTTGAAGCAAATATATATTTATAATCTCATAAGCGAGAAAAAATAAAATTAAAATTAATTAAACAAAATACGCTTTTTTTCGAACAAATGGTTTAATCACCTTGCATATTTCAAGAATTAAAACAAAAACCCACCCTATTGCTAAAATGGGTTTTAAAAATTATTTATTTGATATTAAAAAGTACCAAATTTGTTTTTTAAAGCGTTGGTATTTCCAACACTATTGGTGCAATTTTATTGACTAACCCAACAGTTACCGTAATTAAAGCTGATTCATAATCATCAAAAGCTTCTTGGTTCACTATTTTCAATTTATAATCTCCTGCAGCAAGACCCTGAATTAAAAAGTCACCTTCTGCATTTGTGCCAGTTTCTGTAACATAAACACCGGAAGCGGAATAAACTTGAACCATCGCATTTTCTAAGTCGCTAAAAACGCTTAATCCGTTAACTAAAAATTCTCCTGATACATTGCCTTCAATAGATCCTGAATTTACTTCAGCATTCACCCTAATTACAGGTTTTAAATTATACATCCCTGAACCTGTCATTACCACTGATTTTTGCACATCCCAATCAAGGATAAATGTGTAGGTAAATCCGGCATCCAAAGTAGTATTCATATTTAATTTTAAACCAGATTGCATAGCGCTTGGCGTGTTAAGCGCCATCATAGATTCTTGTCCTTCAATTTTAAGGGTATTTCCGTCACCCAAAACCAATCTAATTTGTTTTAACATTCCTGAAGGAATAATTTGATCTGCTAATAAAAGGCTATTCCCAGCAATAAGCGTTGTTAAATCAACATTAATTGGATAATCTTCTGGTTTTCCAAAACTCACCCACCCGGCTTCATTGTCGCTATTGTTATACTGAATATCAACAATTTTAACATTAACTTCTAAATAATCTCCTGGAGCATCAACTAACTTTAATTGAACTCTCGCAGTATTACCTTCATCATCGCTTTCACAACTTTGGAATCCTAGCATCACAACCATTGCCGCTACTGCTACAAAATAAATTTTTTTAAACATCATCTTTCTTAATTTTTAATTAAATAATTTGGGGTAAAAAATCAATGCTATTCGTGAATAATATCTTAAAATTAACACCTATGGTATTTTTTCAACCTTTAACTTTATATTAGTTTTCGTTCCGTTTATAAACAAATAACTACCATACGTGTTCTATAAGAGTCATTATTCCAAAAACTATACCAATAAGAACGATTCATTTATATTTTTATTCTGTGATTGATAATAGACTCCCATTTTGCTTAAGAAACTAAATTACATCCACAGGGATTTTCTTTTGAAAAAAAGCCAAACAACCTCAACAGACAGTTTAACAATCGAGGCCCATAAAAATTACATACACAAGTTTTATTTCACACCTCTTTCGTGCATTTTTTCAACAATAAAAGAGGCTACATTTTCAGGATATGTTCCTCTTCCAAAACCTGCATCGTACCCAAGTTCTAAAGCTAATTTGTTACCAATTCTAGGTCCGCCAGCGCACACTACCATTTTAGATCTTAGCCCTTCCGCTTCAAGTAGCTCAATAAATTCTGTAAGGTTTTGAATATGAACATCTTTTTGTGTTACAATCTGTGAAATTAAAATAGCATCAGCTTTTAATTCTATCGCTTTTTTAATAAGGTCTTCGTTAGGAACTTGTGCGCCAAGATTGAAGGCTTCAATCATAGGATATCTCTCAAGACCATAATGCTGGTCGAAGCCTTTCATATTCATAATTGCATCGATTCCTACCGTGTGGGCATCGGTACCAGAACAAGCTCCAACAACTACTATTTTTCTTTTTATATTTTCTTTAATAAAATTGTTAACGCCATAAAAATCTAAAGATTTTTCAACCTCTTCAACAACTACTTTATCATAATCAATGCTTATTTCTGTTTTTCCGTAAACTACAAAAAATGTAAATTCGTCGGAAAGTGGATTTGAGTGAACTACCTCAACCTCTTTAAATCCCAATTTTTTTCCAAATATAATTGCGGCTTCATCTGCTTTAGCTGAATGTGCTACAGGCAGGGTAAATGACATTTGAACGGCTCCGTCGTTTAATGTGTCTCCGTAAGGTCTTATCATCATAACTGGTTTCCTTCTTTTACAATATTTAATTCATTTTCAAGATACGTGTAAAAAGGATTGTAATAATCCTTTGCCTTTTCAGCAACTCCACTTAATCCTTTACCTCCATTTTTAGGTCTGCTTACTTCTGCAAACATTTTAGTCTCAATTGCATTAAACAAGTCCGTTTTATTAATTTCTTCAAGAAACTCAATAGTTTCATCCAGCACAACTTTTGCTCTAGTTTGCATAATTCCATCTTTTTTGTATTCGATATCATCAGAGAAATCAGCAATATTATTCAAAACATATTTAGCATTTGCAACACCTAAAAACCGGTCTTGCATAAACGGTGTATGAATAGCTTCAGTTAGCATACCGAGCAATAAAATTCCTTGATTTGTAGATTTTGCAATAAAGTTAAACAAAGTATTCATTGCCAACCCTTTAAAGATATCTCCTGTCATATATTTTGTAGGAGGCATATATTTTAATGGTGCTTCAGGGAAAATTTCACTTGCCATTTGAGCTTGTGCCATTTCTAAAAGGAAACCATTTTTAATATCTGGATTCATTTCAAAAGCGTGACCAAGTCCCATTAATTTAGCCGGCAAACCTGATTCGTAAGCAAATCTTTCGTTAATAAACTGAGATGCCGTAACCGTGTAAGCCTTTTCAACAGCATCTGAAGTTGTTAAGTAATTATCCTCTCCAGAGTTGATCACAATTCCAGCAAATGAATTTATCATTCTTGAGAATTTCTGATCAACAAAAGTTCTGTACATATTTATGTCTCTAAACAAAATACCATACATAGAATCGTTTAACATCATATCCAACCTTTCCAAAGCACCCATAACAGCAATTTCCGGCATACACAAACCCGAACAGTAATTAACCAATCGAATATACTTCCCAATTTCTTCGCCTGTTTCATCCAATGCTTTACGCATTATTTTGAAATTTTCCTGCGTGGCATAGGTTCCTCCGAAACCTTCAGTAGTAGGCCCAAAAGGAACAAAATCTAACAAACTTTGACCTGTGGTTCTAATAACAGCTATAATATCAGCACCTTGTTTGGCGGCAGCTTGTGCTTGTTTTACATCTTCATAAATATTACCTGTTGCAACGATTAGGTACAATAATGGAGAATTCTCCTTCTCTTTATATTTATTAACTTTTTCTTCTCTATAGGCAACATTCGCTTTCACTTTTGTTGCAAAGGCTTCAACCAATTCCTGTGCTTTTTCTTCAATATAAGAAAAGTCAACAAAATCAATTTTTGCAATATCTAAACCATTTGCAATTTCAATATTAAGTTCTTCAGGAGTTAAGCCTTTTTTAAGCAAGGCATTGATATAATACTTTGTGGCGCCATAGCAAATATTATCACCTATTTGGTCGACAACCTTATTTGGAATTGGTACACCAATACTGTCAACGCCATCTGCACCAATCATTCTAAGCGTTGTTCTCTCAATGGCAACAGTTGTATGTTTTTCTATATATTTCTGGACTGGGGCAGTAATTTGTTTTGAAAGTTCTCGGGCTTTCGCAATCTTGTCCGTGTCGAGATTTAATTTTGATTTAGTCATAATTCTCACTTAAATACTCTTTTGTATATCTAATAATTTCATCGTTTAATCCTAATGTATCTGCAATTTTTATAGCATCATACGTTTTATCTTTATGATCCGTTTTTATAATTTCATAGCGCATAAAAGAATTAATTAACTTAATTCTCTCAGGCAATGAATATTGTTTCTCTTTGTTGTAATATTTCTTGTATTCTGAATAATCCAAGCCTTTCATTTTATAAAAAGACACTTTTTCAAATTCGGGTAATTCCATAAAGTGTGTTGACACAAAGCTGCACACTGTCTCCTTTTGAGAAAAGCTTTTTAACATCGCAGCAATGATGGCTTTTGCTTCAATAGAGTTTGTTGTTTTTGCAAACTCATCAATAAGCAGCAATGTATTTGTTTCAAAATCTTTGATGGCATTTGTAAGATTGTAAATTTCAAATCCAAAACTACTAAGACCTTCTACTTTTTCTGAAAGGTCTTCACCAATGTAATGGATATTTTCAAATACTGCTGTTTTAAACTTTCCTGCAGGAATCCAGAAACCCATTTGAGTTAGCAACTGTAAAAAACCAATTGTTTTTAAAAGCACTGTTTTACCACCCATATTTGAACCTGTAATAACGCAAGTTTTATTGTCAAATTTGGCATTTAGCGGAGTATAAATTGTTCCCATTCTTAGGCATTTATTTGCTAGCGGTAAATATTGACCGTTTATAACTTCAATGGTTGCTTTTTTATCAACTAATACAGGAGCAATCATTTTATACTTAATAGCCAATCTTGCTTTTGCAAAAAGGGTGTCGAGTAAAACAATTTTATTGATATAGTTTTTTATAAGCTCTTTTTCAGCTATAATTTTTTCAGAAATTGAAATAAGAACCGCTTTTTCCAACTTATTCTCTTCCAGCAATAAAGCTTCTCTTTTTTTGTGTAAATCGAAATACTCCTTTGGAAGCATTGGCTTTAGCAATAAGGAAGTTTTATCGTATACTTCTTTATAAATAAGTTCTGAACTTAAATTGTTTGTAATGCTTTCTGAAGCAATCATAAAATCACGAAACCTAAAATCAAGACCAAGTTCATCTAAAATCTTATGAATTCTCTCTTTTTTTATTTCAGCCAAAATTTTATCCGTTTCAGCAATTTTTTTTCGACTTTCAGCCAGCTCTGTATTGTATTCAGCACTTAAATAAAAGGTCTCGTTAACCGCGCCGTCACAAGACAAAAAATTCAATAATTCTTCTGATAAAAAGTTGATTTTTAAATCTTCTTTTATCTCATCATTCAACAATTTAAAGATACTTTTAAAGTTCACCAACAATTTTTTCACCAGAAATATATCTGAAGAATCAAAAGTTTTTCTTTCTAAAGTATTTAAATGAGAAATCCTTTTAAAATGGTGTTCAATTTTATCAGATTCAAAAGAATTTTTATTGATAAAGTTGACTATTTTACCTATGGAATTATAGATAGAAAAAAGCATTTTTTTATCCGTAAAAACATGGTATTTGTTTTTATCCAGCAATCCATAAGGAGTTAAAGGCGCATACTCCGAATAGAATGTGTCAAATTCTACAAATTGCATGGTATCTTTAATAGTCATATGGGTTGTATAAAATTGTTTCTTTTATGTTATGGCTTTCTAATATTTTCGCAAAATCCTCCTTCATAATATCTTTTAGAATTACAACAAAAGAGACTAATTGATAGGGTATTTTATAGGTTATTTCCAGTTTTTCTGTTAACTCGGTTACCTGAGAAAAATCGAGGAATATTTTTGTAAAATCATCAATCAACAAAATATCACAATCAACAGGAATCATTGAAAGCTTAGATTCTGTTAAAGCTCCTTTTATCTCGAAAACCATTTTATTTTCTCTATCCTCAATTTTATCAAAACCTCTAAATTTACTGATTAATGCAATGGTTCTTAATTTATTAATATCCGAATTTATACTTTTTTGGTCTAGTTTAATAATATAGTAAAAGTAGCTATTTTTAACTGAAGCCACTTGTGTTACCCGGCTTGCAGCACCATCAATTATAATGGTATTTATGTTCTCCTCATTTCTTAGATAGGCTATAATTTCACCAAGCTGCTTATTGTCTTCAGAGCCAACAAGTTCTATATTTCCGCTTCGTAATGTTTTTGCTAAAACAAGCCTTCCTAAAACAGTTTTGTATGGAAATACATGAATAATTTCAAACAACGCATCACTTTTATTCAACATTAAACTGGAAGTGACAACGTAATCTCCTATTTCAGTATAGATTTTTGGTTTGGGTGTGTCAAATATTAAATCACTTGCTTCACCATCAATCCCAATGGTAAAAAAAGCGGGCTGAACAACCTCTCTAAGCTGTGTAAGCGCATAATTTAGAAAAGTTGTTTTACCTGCATTTTTTTTATTCCCTACTAAGAAGGTCGTTTTATTAACAAGTTGTTCTGTAATAATACTGTTCATCTTAATACGGCTAGTTTTTATTGCTTTAATATACCGTTTGTCTGTTTTTTCTTTTCAAATTTTCAGGCTGAAGAGAAAGTCCGTCATTGTTCAATAACATCGCTACACCATCTTTAGCAACCAAATTCTCGTCTTTACAGAATTCACAATTTTCAGCATCATGTTCCACGCCATTTGTTGGTTGTGTATACGTAGTTATAACACCTTCGTAATTTCTTAATACGACTCTCTTCTCGTTTTGAGATATTAAGTAATCTGGCATTACAGGAATTTTACCTCCACCGCCTGGAGCGTCCACTACAAAAGTAGGAACTGCTAAACCTGAAGTATGTCCACGTAAATTTTCAATAATTTCAATGCCTTTAGAAATGGTTGTTCTAAAGTGAGAAATCCCTTCGGAAAGATCACATTGATATATATAATAAGGTCTTACACGAATTCTTAATATCTCGTGCATTAACTTTTTCATAATATTAGAGCAATCATTGATACCCCGAAGCAGCACCGATTGGTTTCCAACATTAACGCCTGCATTTGCTAATTTTTCACAAGCAATTTTAGCCTCTTCAGTCACTTCTTTTGGGTGATTAAAATGCGTATTCAAATATATTGGATGATGCTTTTTAATCATTTCGCAGAATTTATCCGTAATTCTTTGAGGAAGCACCACAGGCATACGACTGCCGATACGAATAATTTCAACGTGATCAATTTTTCTTAGTTCTCCAAGAATATAATCTAAACGTTCATCACTTAAAATTAATGGATCACCACCAGAAACAACTATATCTCTAAGTTGAGGCGTATTTCTAATGTACTCAAATGCTTGTTCAAGATGGTCATTAGCTACTTTTTCGCTAGAATCACCAACAATTCTTCTTCGCGTACAATGACGACAATACATGGAACATTCGTGGGTAACAAGAAGTAACGCTCTATCTGGATAACGGTGAGTTAGTCCTGGAGCGGGAGAATCTACATCTTCATGCAGCGGGTCATCCAAATCAGAAGCGTCAACAAATAATTCATTAAGAGCAGGAACAGCCAGCATTCTTACCGGACAATTTTTATCTTCTTTATCCATTAAAGCAGCATAATATGGCGTAATTGCCATTTTAAACTTTTTTAATGTTTTAGAAAGATTTTCCTTTTCTTCATCGGTTAATATAATTACTTTTTCCAGTGTAGGAATATCTCTAATGGCATGTCTTAATTGCCATCTCCAATCATTCCAATCTTCTTGAGATACATCTTTAAATAAAGGGATGTGTTTGTATGCTACTTTTTTATACTCTTGTTTCATTTTCTTAAATTTTAGCTGGGTCAATTAATTTATGATGCATAAAGGATTTCATATAAATCTCTTATGCCTTTATCTTCTCTTAATATATTTAATGTTATTTCTGCGTGACCTTTTGCATACCCGTTACCAACAATCATGTCAATATCTTTACCAACACCTTCAGCGCCTAAAGCGGCTTTTGTAAATGACGTTGCCATACTAAAAAAGTACACTACACCTCTATCTTTACACATTAAGATAGAACCCATTTCTGTATTTTGGATGTTTACATTGTTAATAACAACATCAGCAAGCTTGTCATTTGTTACTTTTGAAATGGCTTCGTAACAGCTAAGTGCATTTGTTGCATCCAGTTTAATTATTTCGTCGCAGATATTTAATTTTCTTAAAGCTTCTAAACCTTTGTCACTATAATCAACACCAATTACTTTCCCATTAACACCAGCCCTTCTTTTTGCTTCGTAACAGCAAAGAATACCCGATTTTCCGCTGGCGCCAATAATAACCACCGTATCACCAGATTTTACCAAACGAGCTGTTTGTGCAGGTGCACCACAGACATCGAGTACAGCAAGCGCCAATGAATCAGGCATATCAGTTGGTAATTTTGAATATAAACCAGTTTCAAACAAAATAGCTTTAGCCTTCACGATCACCTGATCAATAGCTACTTTAACTTCTAAAATCTCTTCAATTTTGAGAGGTGTTAATGATAAAGAAACAAGGCTTGCAATTTTATCTCCTATTTTAAGATCAATTTTACCTTCAAGAGCTTCTCCAATTTTTAAAACAGTTCCAATGAACATTCCACCAGATCCTGTAACCGGATTTTTCATTTTGCCTTGCGTAGCAACTATCTCTAAAATAATTTCTTTTATTTTCTCAATATCTCCACCTGCCTGTTCTTTAATTTGGGTAAAACTGGCTGAATCAATATTTAGAATAGCAACATCAACTAAAATTTCATTGTCGTAAATTTCAGTCACATTATTATCAACTTTCGTTGCGGGCTGCGGTAAAACTCCTAAAGGTTCAATTACCCTGTGCGTACCATATTTATTTCCTTTTTTCATCATATAATTTCAATAAAACAGAAACAGTTCTTTTACTGTTTTTTTAATCCTAAAATTTCTCTTGCTTCAGCCGGAGTTGCTATTTCACGACCAAGTTCCTTAGCCAATCTTACCACTTTCTCAACCAATTCTCCGTTTGACTTGGCTAAAACACCTTTCGCTATGTATAAATTATCTTCTAAACCAACCCTAACATGACCACCATCAATAATTGCTGCAGCAGCCAACGGAAATTCAAATCTTCCAACCCCAGCAACAGTGTAAGTTGCATCAGAAGGAATACTGTTACGCAAGAAAACAAAGTCTCTTAAGGTTCCGGAAATACCTCCGTTAACACCCATTACAAAATCAAAATGCATTGGGGATTTTATAAATCCTTTTTGGTGAAGACGCAACGCCATATCAATCATAGATTTGTCAAAAACTTCCAATTCTGGTTTTATGTTTTTTTCAATCATTCGCTCTCCAAAATATTTGATGGTATTTTCAGTGTTTTCAAATATCTCGTCACCTCCAAAATTTAATGTACCACAATCTAAAGTTGCCATTTCAGGACAAAGTTCCGTTGGCTGTAACCTTTCATCATTTTTCATCCCAACGGCACCACCAGTTGAAGGTTGAATGATTGCGTCAGGACATTTAACCCTAATTGCATCCATTACTTCTTTAAAACGGTTTTTATCTTGTGTAGGAGTTCCATCGTCTTTACGAACGTGCAAATGAATAATACTTGCACCAGCCTGATAAGCTAAACTAGCCTCACGAACACATTCTTCAATGGTATAAGGCACTGCAGGATTGTGTTCCTTTGTAACTTCCGCACCCGAAATTGCGGCTGTGATAATTAATTTTTCCATATAAAATCTATTTACGCTGGCTCGCTTTTGGCGTAACACAGGTTCCTGTTGCACGACAAACAATTATAGGTTCTTCAAGAAAATCACAAGCTGAATCTGAAATATCAGGACGAGGCGCTATCACCTTACGCGCTTCAAATTTCATTCTTCTGCTAGAATTTCCTTCTTCAATTATTTCACCAACAGCTTCAATAAAGTCACCCGCATAAACAGGCGCCATAAACTCTACCATATCATAAGCTTTAAACAAACCTTCATCACCATCTCTTAAAATAAGAAGTTCTGTGGCAACATCCCCAAATAACTGAAGCATTCTTGCTCCATCAACAAGGTTTCCTCCATAATGAGCATCATGTGAGCTCATTCTTAATCTAATCATCGATTTTAACATATTATTATATTTTGTTATATTTATATATTGACTCTTATTTTTTTCAATTTAAATACATTTTTAATATATTTTCAACAAATTTAATTCTTATTTTTGAATTTATAATAATAAGAGCATCTGTAATTATTAAATAATTAGGAGAAAATTAAAAAAAGTTGCTTTAAATAATTAAAAAGTAGGAACCCCTAAAACTAACTGTCAAGTAGCGCTATCAAAATATGCCGGGAATCCAAGGAATTTATGTGTTGAATTTGTTAAATTTGTTAAATTATTTATTTTCGCTTCCATACAAACTGGTTTTTTAATAAAATTAAGACCATAGTCATTAAAAAAATTACGAAATGTAACATGTAAATTTGGTGTTACCCAAACAGAAAATAATGCGGTTTCTTTTTAAGTTGTAAGAAACGACATGATGCTTGAAGCGTCGGGCACTTCAAATCTTTGTACTTTTTCGTACAATAATTGATAGGTGTACATCATGTTTATAATACTTTAATTGCACAAAATTAAGTAGTTTAATAACAATATGATATGACAAAAATCACCATGCTCCATTTTAATTTTGTCAATCAAATAAAAAGCAATCTTGAATCCATACAATTAAAAAAGCCTCATAACTTAACGTTTACAAGGCTTTATAGTTTTAGAAGTTGGTCTCACTTGCTCTATAAAAGTATCTGAATTATTTACAGATTTTCATACCAAAGAAGAATTTACATACCAATTTTTCAAACTAAATGCAGTTTCAAAGAGTTATAGATATAGACTTCAAAAGCTCTTTAATAAGCGTTAAAATGATTGAATTGAATAGACAAACACTTCCCCTTTACAAAAGATTGGATGATAAAAATAAAAAAATTATATTTTAAGAAGAGTTTTCAAACCTAGCTAAAAGATGTTATACTTTACCGGCAATTCTATCAACATTATCTTTAATACGCGAAAAATGAATTGATAATTTAAAAACAAAAAGATATGCGCCATAATCGCTTAACGTAAACAATCTATCTTGCTTAAGTTCTTTAGATTGAAGATACTCTTGAGAACAATTATTTACTCTATCTAAAAAAATAATTGAATCTTCTATTTTATCATTAATCTTTGGAAGATAAAAAATTTGTGTAATTTTCTGTTCTTTTATAGCTTTTATATGAGAACTTATTTCTTTTTTGCTTTTTGAAGATTTTTCAATAAGTGCTTGTTTATATTTTTGTAAATTAAATATTGGTGCATAAACAATCTGTGACGGGAAATTTCTGATATTATTTGGAGCCATATCACATGTATTAGAAAATACAATGCTTTTAGCTTCTTTAATAGAAGTATTTGGTAAATTTATAACCAACATATCTTTTATTCCATCACCTTGAAAAATAATTGAGGATTCTTTAAGTGCTGACGTATAAAGTCTTTCGTCAATATTCTTTGGAAAGTCTTTTAAGCCCTCAAATAATTGCCTTTCAGATTCACTAGATAGAAATTTAGGGAGATAAAGTTTTATTTCATCCGAATTCATAGGTTATTATAATAAATTCCAGAAATTGTCATTAACAATTTCTACAAATTCAATATCTAATTCAGTAGAGTTACTAATTAAATCTTGTGAAAAATTCAATACGATTTCAAGCTTTTCATTTTCCAAAACATTCACGTAATTACCTCCTATAGAAATAGAATTATATTGCCAAGCTCTATCAGGAGCAGAATTATATATAGCCTCAACAGTTGGTGTTATTTTATCATAACTCTCATAATTAAGAGGTACAATTGCCGAACTAATAGCTGTCATTAATACTAACCCTTTTAAATTTGTGCTCGTTCCCATAATAATCTAGTAAGTTGGATTGAAATTTTTTAAATATTCAATTGTAATTAAATTAAAAAATAATTCTTTTTCTTTTGAATGTCCCTCATTGATTAATGATTCTTTATTTTTAAAAAAATCTTGAAGCCCTGTTGTTTTACTACAATCAATATCAATTATTGAACCATATTTGCCTTCAGATTGAGCATCATTGGAAATCTGTAAAACACTACTAAAATTACCATGATTTATTTCTGTTCTAAATACACTTTTTTGGTCTAAAATAGAAGAGCCCCCTAAATTAATTTCAAGTTTGATATTGTCAAATATATTCCCCTGAAAAAAATTTATATATCTAATGGCTAACCTCTCAATCTCACTTATTATATTCAAACCTTCAATAATATTGAGTGTCTTAAAAATAGTTTTTGAAAATTTCTCCCAACCAACATATTTTGGATATGCACCAATCGCAAGTACATCTGTACCTATTTGAACAACAAAATCCTTATTAGAAATACGATATAATGGTTTGTATTTTAAATTAGGATCATTCATTCTAATCGCCTCTGGAATCTGAAGAATTGGTAGATTTTCAACTTTCTGAAAATCAGATCTCAAAGAATTATAAATGATCCCAAAAATTGCGTTATGATTAATATTTGATTTAAATCTAATTTCAATCAAAGAATCAACAATTGGACAATCAACAATACTTTTAGGTAACTTTTTTTCCATTAACATAAATATAGAACAAATATATATTATTTTAAATAACTAAATGTTATTTTTATACTAAAACGCATTTGATGAGTATCAATCTAATCACTTCCAATTAAATAATATAATTACAATAAACACTTTTCAGTTTAGTTATTCTAATAATTTTTTATTGAAACTAATAAATTTAATTTATTATTCGCCCCCCTCATTCGTCCCCTAAAAATAAAAAAACCTCATAAACTTAACGTTTACAAGGCTTTACAAGTTTTAAAAGTGGTCCGTGGTCCCACTTGGGCTCGAACCAAGGACACCCTGATTATGAGTCAGGTACTCTAACCAGCTGAGCTATGGGACCTAAAACTGGTTTGCAATATTACCACTATTTTCGTTTCTGCACAATAAATTATTGTAATTTTTAATTTATTGATTCAACTTTTTAGAAATTTTTTAAATTTAATCTAACCCTCTGAATATTAGCTTAACCATGTTTTAATTGAATTAAATTTTATCGAAATTATGTTTAAACCATACTTTTTGATATTCTCTTTTTAAAACCAAATAGGCAATATCTTCCATACTGGTTGTTAAATTATCGTTCTTCAGTTTGGCCAATTCACTTTCGGGAACATCAATTCTGTACAAAAGGTTTAAATAATCATCATATTGGTTATTTATTAAATTTAACAGCACTTCAAACAATCGCATTTTTAATTGTGCAGGTGAATTGGTTGTTTCAAAATTCCCGGTAACATTCGCCATTTGAAAATCCTTATTTAACTGCTCAATCAATCGCGCATATAAATTTTCATTTGCTATTGAATTTAATAATTCCTCTGTATTTTTTGCGGGTAACATTAAATGGTGCGTTTCATTAAACCAAGTCCGAAATTTTTAAGCACTTCCATCTTTTCCTCAGCAATATCTAAATTCTCCAATTCCTTAAAAGCCAAATTTGTATAAAACTCAATTTCATTTTTGGTCATTTCGGGGATGTTATTATTTTCAAAAATACTTGTCACTTCTTTCACCTTATTATTGTTATTGGATTCGCCGCCGTAAAAATCCATCAATTTTTCTTTGTCATCAATTCCGCAGACTTCAATGGCCTTTAGGTACAAAAATGTCTTTTTGTTTTCGGCAATATCCCCTCCTATTTGTTTTCCAAAGAGCGCTTCATCACCAAAAGTGTCTAAATAATCGTCTTGCAATTGGAAAGCAATGCCAAGGTTTAATCCAAAGTCATAAATTTTATCAGCTTCATCGTCAGCAACATTCGCTATTATGGCACCCATTTTCATGGATGCAGCAACCAACACCGAAGTTTTATAGGTAATCATTTTTAAATACCTTGGAATGGTAATATCATTTCTGCTTTCAAAATCAATATCCAGTTGCTGTCCTTCGCATACTTCCAGAGCAGTTTTGTTGAATAGTTTCAGCAATTTTTGATAAACGACAGGTTCATAATTTTCAAAACATTGATAAGCCATAATCATCATGGCATCGCCCGATAAAATTCCAGTATTGATATTCCATTTTTTATGGACTGTTTCGAATCCTCTTCTTATTGGAGCGCTGTCCATAATATCATCGTGCACCAAGGTAAAATTGTGAAAAATCTCTATGGCTAAAGCGGCATCATAGGCTAGTTTTACATTACCGTTAAAAATTTCGCAAGTCAATAAAGTTAACACCGGACGCAGTCGTTTTCCGCCTATTTGAAGTATATAATGAATAGGTTCGTACAAATTAGCCGGTTCTTTTACACTAATTTTTTCGTTTAAATAGCCAACAAAATTTTCTTTATACGTTTCAATAATCTTCATTTTGAATATAAATTTATTGTA
Source organism: Gelidibacter sp. (assembly GCA_010906935.1). GTDB lineage: Bacteria > Bacteroidota > Bacteroidia > Flavobacteriales > Flavobacteriaceae > Lutibacter. Next base: position 5,568 of record JAAFHC010000106.1, on the reverse strand, counting down.
AAAATACATCATTCAATGCAAATTAAAAAAATGCCAAAAAGATAAAATCAAATAATTTATAAAAACTTTGGAAACTTTTTTTGTTTTTAAAGTTTCCATTTGTATCTTTGCAGTCTCAAATTATTAAGGAGGAACCGATTATGAAGGAAATCATTTTAAAAAAAGCCGGCGAAATATTTTCAAAATACGGGTTTAAAAGTGTTACGATGGATGATATTGCCAATGATATGGGAATTTCTAAAAAAACAATTTATAAATATTATAAAAATAAAGTGGAACTTGTTGATAATACCGTTTGTTATTTTCATGATGAAATGCACAAAACCATCACAAATATTTGTGCTTTTGGATACAACGCCATTCAGGAAAATTTTGAAATAAAAAGAATGTTTAAAGAAATGTTCAAAAATTCTGATAATTCCCCAATATATCAATTAGAAAAATATTATCCCAAAACTTATAAAAAAATAATTGAAGATGACTTTTCAATATTTAAAGAATGTAATACCAGTAATTTAGAAAAGGGAATACAGGAAGGGCTTTACAGAAAAGACATCAACAAAGAACTTGCAACAAAATTCTACTTTTCATTAATGATGAGTGTTCACGATTCAAAATTATACACCTACAATAAAAATACGATGAACAAATTAGAATTATGCGCTCTCGAATATCATACAAGAGCCATTGCGACCGAAAAAGGATTACAAATTTTAGAAGAACAATTAGAAAAAAACGTTATTAACGAATGAAAAAAATTATAATTATAGGTTTTGGAATCCTATTAAGTTTTACAGCCAATGCTCAGGAAATCAACTCATTATCATTACAACAGGCTATTGATTACGCCCTAAAAAATAGCTACGCTACCATAAATGCCGAGAGAGACATTGATATAGCAAAAAAGAAAAAATGGGAAACCACCACTATTGGTTTGCCGCAAATTAGCGCGAAAATAGATTATCAAAACTGGATTAAGCAACAGGTTTCTTTACTTCCTGCTGAATTTTTTGGCGGCAATCCAGGCGAATTTGAAGAAATTTCATTTGGGACAAAACACAATATGAATGCCGCCGCTACTTTAAATCAGCTTATTTTCGACGGATCGTATTTGGTTGGATTACAATCGGCAAAAACATATTTAAAAATTTCAGAAAACGCCAAGGAAAAAACCGAACTCGGGATTAGAGAAGCCGCTATTAATGCCTACGGAAATGTGCTTTTGAGTGAGGAAAGCATTTTAATTATTGAAAAAAATATCAAAACTTTGGAGAAAAACTTGGAAGAAACCAACCAAATTTTTCAAAACGGTTTTATTGAAGAAGAAAATGTGGAGCAACTTAAAATTACTTTGTCCTCCGTGAAAAGCCAGCTTTCAAAAACCAAGAATTTAAAAACAATTGCCTATAAAATGTTGAATATTACTTTGGGAATGGACATTAATACTTCTGTAATATTGACAGATTCTTTAGAAAATCTTGCCAAAGAAAATATTAAGTTAGCCTTTCTTTCCACTAATTTGACGATTGAAAACCATATCGATTATAAAATTGCAAAAAACACAGAAAAAGCGAATGAATTGTTCGTAAAACTGGAACAAAGCAAAGCATTACCAACTTTAAAAAGTTTTGTGAACTTTGGTTATGCCGGATATGGACAAGAATTTGACTTTATGAAAAAAGAGCAAAAATGGTTCGATTATTCCTTATTGGGCGTAAGTTTAGACATTCCCGTATTTAGCAGTTTTGCGCGAAGTGCAAGAACGCAACAAGCTAAAATTGAACTTGAAAAAGCCAAAACAAACCTAACGGAAACCAAACAAAAATTATTTCTTTTATTGGAATCGGCTAAAACAAACTACAATTTCAGTATAGAAGAATATGAAACCTCCAAACAAAATTTGTCATTGGCCGAGCGCATAGAAAACAAACAACAAATCAAATTTTTTGAAGGAATTTCAACAAGTTTTGAACTGCTGGAAGCACAAAGACAATTGTACACGATGCAACAAAATTATTTACAGGCCATGCTAAATGTCATCGCCAACAAAGCAACTTTAGACAACGCACTAAACACACCAATCAACAACTAGAAAATGACCAACATGAAAAAAATATCACTCCTTATTATTGTAGCCACACTTGCCTTCTCTTGCGGCAAAGAAGCCAAAAAATCTTCCTTAGAAGAATTAAACGCTCAAAAAACAACATTGACAACCAAAATTGACAGTTTAAACACCTTGTTAAAATCTGTTGAAACAGAAATCTCAAAATTAGATTCAGATAAAAATATTCAAACAATTACGGCGCTTCCTGTTAAGAACGATGTTTTTAAACACTTTCTTGAAATTCAAGGCGTCGCCAAAGCCAACAAAAATATTGAAATAAGTCCGGAATTGGGCGGAACCGTAACTGCCATTCTTGTAAAAGAAGGTCAAAAAGTACAAACCGGGCAACTGCTTATTCAATTGGATGATTCGTCCATAAGAAACAGCATTAATGAGTTGAATACCCAATTAAGTTTGGCCAAAACAACTTTTGAACGCCAGGAAAGACTTTGGAACCAAAAAATTGGCTCGGAAATGCAATATCTTCAAGCAAAAACCCAAAAAGAAAGTTTGGAAAACAATTTATCAAGTTTAAGAACCCAATCCAGAAAAATGAGAATTACCGCACCTTTTGGTGGTGTTGTTGATGAAATTTTCCCAAGATTGGGAGAACTTACAAGCGCTCAAATGCCGGCAGTAAGGTTGTTGAATTTAGACAACATGTATGTGGAAGCCGATGTAACAGAAACTTACTTGCCAATTGTTAAAGAAGGAACCGAAACTTTAGTGCACTTTACCTCCATAAACAAAGAAATAAATTCTAAAATTTCGCAGGTTGGCAATTATATCAATCCGGCAAACCGAAGTTTTAAAATCAGAATTAATATTGATAATAAGGACCAAAGCATCAAACCAAATTTATTGGCTGATATTAAAATCGTGGATTTTGAAACAAAGGGAATCATCATTCCGGCCACGTTGGTTCAGCAGGATCAAAACGGCAATAACTATGTGTTTACCGTTGTTACCGAAAATAACGAACAAAAAGTGGTTAGAAACATCATTACCATTACCAATGAATACAACCATGAAGTATTTGTAAGTGCCGGATTGAAAGAAAATGACACACTGGTAAATGCCGGTGCAAGATTTGTAAAAGATGGCGACATTGTTAAAATAAGTAAAAATTAAATTGGCCACAACAACTAGAAAAGCATCAAAATGAGTAAAGTAATAAAAGAATTCAAACTATCATCATGGTCAATTAATAATAAAATGACCGTGTTTGTAATTATTGGAATGATTTTTTTGGCAGGAATTTTCTCGTATCAAAGTATGCCAAGAGAAGCTTTCCCGGAAATTGTGATGCCAGAAATATTTGTGTCCACTGCCTATCCGGGGAACTCCGCCATTGATATTGAAAAATTAATTACGCGTCCGCTAGAAAAAGAAATCAACGGAATATCTGGTGTTGATGAAATCACCTCCACTTCTATCGAAGGATTTTCATCCATAAAAATCACTTTTGATTTCAGCGTAACGCCAACGGAAGCATTACGAAAAGTGAAAGACAAAGTTGATGCTGCAAAATCCGACAAAGATTTTCCAAAAGATTTGCCTTCCGATCCTACTGTTAAAGAATTAAACTTCGCCGAATTAATGCCCATTATGAACATTAATTTATCGGGTGATTTTTCTATGGATGAACTTAAAGAATATGGCGAATATTTAGAAGATGAAATTGAAAAAGTTCCTGAAATTTCAAAGGTTGAAATCCGCGGTATCCAAGACAAGGAAATGGAAATTAGCGTTGATTTGTACAAAATGGAAATTTCCCTAATCAGCTTTAATGATATTGCCCAAGCCATTCAAAATGAAAATATGACGGTTTCCGGCGGTGATTTATTGGAAAACGGTTTGCGCAGAAACGTTCGTGTTCTTGGAGAATTTAAATCGGACAATGAAATTGCAGACATTATTATAAAACAAGAAAACGAAGAAATTGTTTACTTGCGTGATATTGCAACCGTGACCTTTAAAGAACAGGAAAAACAAAGCTATGCACGCGAATTTTCGCAGCCTGTGGTTATGCTTGATGTGACCAAACGTGGCGGCGAAAACCTCATAAACGCATCAACCCAAATTGATGCCATTATTGCCAAAGCCAAAGAAAGCTATTTTCCTTCTAATTTAAATATTTCTAAAACCAACGACCAAACCAACGACACTAAAACGATGGTTGCGGATTTGGAAAACAGCATCATTCTGGGAATTATTTTGGTGGTTATGGTGTTGCTTTTTTTCCTCGGAATAAGAAATGCCCTTTTTGTGGGAATCGCCATTCCTTTGTCTATGTTTATGTCTTTCATCGTATTAAATGCTTTGGGTGTTACCTTAAATACCATGGTATTATTTTCTTTGGTGATTGCCTTGGGAATGCTGGTAGATAACGGGATTGTGGTGGTAGAAAATATTTACCGCTTATTAGATGAAGGCTATTCAAAAATTGATGCCGCAAAATATGGGGTTGGTGAAGTTGCCATACCAATCATTGCTTCAACGGCAACAACGCTGGCTGCCTTTTTTCCATTGATATTTTGGCCGGGAATGATGGGTGAATTTATGCGCTATTTGCCCATTACACTCATTATCGTTTTAACTTCCTCATTATTTGTCGCTTTGGTGATAAATCCAATGCTGACTTCCGTTTATATGAAAATAAAAGAAGACGAAGTTAATTTTAAAAGTGATTTTCAGTGCCATTTTATTTTCCTTTGGGGTTATTTTAATTATTGCCGGACTCATTTTAGGAATAAAAGGATTAAACGCTGCCGGATTGCTGTTCGTTGTTGCTGGATTGCTTCGCGCTATAAACACAAAATTTTTAGCGCCCGCCACGGCATGGTTTCAAAATAAATTTCTACCGAAATTAGAAAATTTTTATGAACGTACTTTGCAATATTCCTTGAGAGGAAAAAGACCAACATGGTTCTTTGCAGGAACGTTTGGTCTATTGTTTGTTTCCATTTTGCTTTTTATGGCATTCCCACCCAAAGTACTTTTCTTTCCGGAAACACCACCAAAACAAGTATATGTTTACCTTGAATATCCTATTGGAACCGATATTGAAGTCACCAACAAACTCTCAATAGATGTTGAAAATAAAATTCAAAATCATCTCAAAAAATATGAAGTTGATGGCAAAAACGTTTTAATTACCTCGGTAATTGGTCAGGTTGGTGAAGGTACAAGCGATCCAAATCGCGGACAAGATGGCGGCACAACGCCCAATAAAGCGCGCGTTACCGTAGATTTTGTCAAATTTATTGAACGCGGAGACATTGATACCGAAGAAGTTTTAATTGAAATTAGAGAATTACTGAAGGATATTCCAGGAGTTGACATTATTGTTGACAGGCCTGCAGACGGTCCGCCTGCCGGAGCGCCAATCAATATTGAAGTTTCAGGCGATGATTATGAACAATTATTGGCTACTGCTGAAGATATCAAACAATTTATCA
>JAAFHC010000105.1 GCA_010906935.1 Gelidibacter sp. | reverse complement strand
TGCAGCAATTATTTATCGGCTCCAGAAAATGGCATTTCAGCAAAAGAAATCATTAAAAATATTTATGCAGATATTCAAAACGGAACACCAACGGAACAGATTATTCTAAACTTTTTATATACGTTGGCATTTTCAATAATTGAGTTGGCAAAAATCAAAAATTACCAACATATTGCTTTGAGCGGCGGTGTATTTCAAAATACTGTTTTAATAGATATGTTGATTGCATTAGCGCCAAAGGAAATAAAATTGTACTTTCATAAAGATTTATCGCCTAACGATGAAAATAGCTCTTTTGGACAAGTGATGTATTATTTAAACATAACAAAATGAAATATTTAAGTGAATATCGAAATTTTGAAGCCACCAAGAAAATTTTGGATGAAATTCATAAAATCACCACGAGTACATGGAATATCATGGAAATTTGCGGCGGACAAACGCACAGTTTGGTTAAAAACGGAATTTTAGAATTGCTGCCCGAAAAAGTTAGCATGATTCACGGTCCCGGTTGTCCGGTTTGCGTAACGCCGCTCAATTTAATTGACAAAGCCATTGAATTGTTGGAAAAAGGCGTTATCGTTTGTTCTTTCGGAGATATGATTCGTGTGCCTGGAAGCAAAAAAAGTTTGTTGGAAGCAAAAGCAGTTGGCGGCGATTTGCGCATTTTATATTCCCCTTTGGAAGCTGTTTCCATTGCCAAGGAAAACCCCGAAAAAGAAGTCGTTTTTTTTGCGGTTGGTTTTGAAACCACTGCTCCTGCAAATGCCTTATCGGTTTTACATGCCGAAAAAGAAGGATTAAACAATTACACCATTTTGGCTTCGCATGTGTTGGTGCCGCCAGCGATGGAGGCTATTTTAGACGATAAATTGTGCAGTATTGACGCTTTTTTAGGCGCAGGTCATGTTTGTGCCATTATGGGCATGCAGGAATATTATCCGCTGGTCGAAAAATATAAAATTCCGATTATCATCACTGGTTTTGAACCTTTGGATTTGGTTCAGGGCATTTATATGGCGGTAAAACAATTGGAAGAAGGGATTTATAAATTGGAAAATCAGTATGCCAGAGTTGTAAAAGAAGACGGCAACCAAGCCGCCATTGGCGTAATACAAAAAGTTTTTGAAGTTGGGGCAAGGGAATGGCGAGGCATTGGTGAAATTCCAAACAGCGGCTATGTGATTAAAGAAGCCTACAGAAAATACGATGCCGAAGCAAAATTTAACATCAGCCACATTAAAGTACCCGAAAATCCGAATTGCATTGCAGGAGAAATATTACGCGGCATCAAAAAACCAAATCAGTGCGACCAGTTTGGCAAAGCGTGCAAACCTGCAAATCCGTTAGGTGCGCCCATGGTTTCTTCGGAAGGCGCCTGTGCTGCATATTATCATTTTTCAACCCATTTAACAGCCTAAAACTAACTATGGACACCACAGGATTTGAAACCATTAATTTAGGTCACGGAAGCGGAGGCGAACTGACCAGAAATTTGCTGGACAAAGTTATTTTCAACACCTTTAGCAATCCGTTTTTAGATCAAAAACACGATGGCGCCATTGTGGAAGTTCATTCTAAAATTGCGATTTCAACCGATAGTTTTGTGATTACGCCCATATTCTTTAAAGGCGGAAATATTGGCGAACTGGCGGTGAACGGAACCGTAAACGATGTGGCTATGTGTGGCGCCATTCCTAAATATTTGTCTTTGGCTTTTATTATTGAAGAAGGCTTAAAAATGGAGGAATTTACAAGAATTGTAACTTCTGTAAAAAAAGCAGCTGACGAAAGTGGCGTGCTCATTATTACCGGCGACACCAAAGTGGTGGAACGCGGAAAAGGCGATAAAATTTTCATCAATACCACCGGTTTTGGAGAAGTGCACCCCAAAGCGGCAATTTCCGTGCATAACATAAAAGCAGGAGATAAAATTTTGGTAAATGGCTACATTGCCCAACATGGAATGGCCATTATGAGCGAGCGGGAAGGATTGGAATTTGAATCGGATTTGGTTAGTGACACCACCAATTTAAACTTTTTGGTTGCAGATTTACTGGACGCCTTCGGTGAAAAAATAAAACTGTTCAGAGATCCAACACGCGGCGGACTGGGAAGAGTTTTACACGAAATTGCCAACGACATTTCAAAAGGTGTTTTTTTAAAAGAAATTGACATTCCAATGGAAAAACAAGTTGCTGCAGCCTGTGAGATGTTAGGATTAGATCCAATGTATGTTGCCAATGAAGGCGTGTTTTTGGTGGTTGTTGACCCGAGTATTGAAACGGAAGTTTTAAACTTAATGAGAAATCACAAAAAAGGAATAAACGCAGCGCTTATTGGTGAAATCACCAGTGAACATCCAAACAAAGTGGTAATGGAAAGTTTAATTGGCGGAAAACGCATTGTGAGTCCGCTGGTGGGAGAACAATTGCCAAGGATATGCTAGCATTTAATTCGCCACAATCCAATAAATACCAATAATAAAAGCAAACAAGCCGCCGGCCATTCGAATGCTTTTGAAAAAAGAACCGTTATGATTTTGTTTTGAAAATGAAGCCATACTGCCAATTACAAAAGCAAAGGAAATCATAGCAAGCAAAGTTCCAATTCCAAAACCCAAAATGTATTTAGCTGAATCCAGTTTTGAGGCAAACCCGATTACTGGAAGAAACAATAAAAAGTGGGCAACACCGGCCAAACCGTGAACAAAACCAACCGATAAAGAGGCAATCATTCCCTGTTTTAAATTTGTATTGCTGTGCGTGTGTGATTTTTCATTTTGGTGAATGTGTGGATGTTTCCTAATGACGTCACTTACAATATAGCGATTTTGAGAATGTGTCTTAATTATTGGTTCCGTCTCTTCATGAATGTGCGGATGCGTGTGAATCATTGGATTTCCTTCAGTGTGCACATGGGTATGTTCGTGTTGTTTTTCATCCTTAAAAATTTTAAAGAAAATCCACAGTGCCAAACCAATTAAAATAACGCCGACCATTTTTTCGCTGTGCATCGAAATTTTTTCAATGGGAATCAAGTCTTTGAACATCAAAAATAAAACGCCAATAGAAAGCATTCCAAATAAATGTCCGATGCCCCAAAAAAGGCCGACTTTCCAAGCTTTCTTTTTACTTTCAATGGCAAAAGGCGTTACTGCCGCCAAATGATCAGGACCTGAAATTACATGGAGTATTGCAGCAATAATCCCTGCAAAAATGGGAAAAGATAATTCCATTAGTTGCTAAATTGAATAATATTAAAAATACATAATTATTGGATACCATCAACACTATAATCGTTCTAAATTGACGTATCTTTATGGTTACTTTATAAGTTAAACTTCTATTTTTAAAAATTTTGAGAGACTGTATCATGGCTGTCTTCATTTTATTTTTTATAATATTGTATTATCATTCATTATGAAAAAAATTGAAATTTCGCTGTTGTTTCCTCAATATCCGGCGCAAAAATTAATATGAACACGAATCAAAAAATTATCGATGTTATTATTGTTGGAGGCGGATTGGCTGGATTAACAAGTGCTATTCATCTTGCAAAATTTGGGATTGGTGTTTTAGTCATCGAAAAAAATGCTTACCCAAAGCACAAAGTTTGCGGTGAATATGTTTCTAATGAAGTGTTGCCTTACTTAAATTATTTAGGTTTAGATCCTTTCATTTTGGGAGCAAAAAAAATTGATACCTTTTTATTAAGTACCCCAAAAAATAAAATGATCAAAACCAAGCTGCCTTTGGGCGGATTTGGAATTTCCCGTTATACTTTGGATTACGAACTGTCTAAATTAGCCCTATCAAATGGAGTTGTAATTTTACAAGACAGCGTTATTAACATTCAGTTTTCAGAAGATCAATTTGAAATTACCACAAAAAACGAAGAAGTTTTTAAAGCAAAAATTGTTATCGGAGCTTATGGGAAAAGATCTGCTATTGATATCAAATTGGATAGAAACTTTATTAAAAATGATGCGCCTTTTTTAGCGGTTAAAACCCATGTAACCGGAGTTTTTCCTGAAAATGTTGTGGCCCTTCATAACTTTAAAGGGGGTTATTGCGGACTTTCAAAAGTGGAAGATGACAGCATTAATGTTTGCTATATTACCAATTTCAAATCATTTAAGAAGTATAAAAACATTGAAGATTTTCAAAAAAATGTACTGTATCAAAATCCCAATCTGAAGGAAATTTTTGAAAATTCAATCGATGTCTTTCCAAAACCGTTGACCATAAGTCAAATTTCTTTTGCCGATAAAAGTCCGGTTGAAAACCATATTTTAATGTGCGGTGATACCGCCGGCATGATTCATCCGCTTTGCGGAAATGGAATGAGTATGGCAATTAGAGGCGGTCAATTGGCATCGCAACTAATAATTCGTTACTTTAACGGAAAAATTAAATCAAGATTGGAATTAGAAGCTATTTATAAAAAATCCTGGAACAGCGAGTTTAAATTTCGGCTAAAAGTTGGCAGGATAGCAGCTTTACTTTTTAAAAAATATAATTTTTCAGAATTGATGATGTTGGCATTAAAAAGTTTTCCAAAGTTACTATCAAACATTATCAGGCTAACACATGGCAAATCTCTAAAAGCAGCATGAGTTTTATAATTAATACAAAAGAGCGAAGTACTCAAATTGAATTGATGGATGATTTTTCTGTTGAAGGAAATTTACTCCGTGATTCATTGGATTCTTTGGCAAATATAAACAAATGGCTTGGCGGCAATGTTGTGACTTTAAACGGAATAAAAAAAGTTTTAAAAGAATACAATAAGCAAAAACCACTCACCATTTTAGATATGGGCTGCGGAAACGGTGATATGTTGCGCGAATTGGCCAAATATGGTAAAAAAGCAGGATACCATTTCACTTTAATAGGGATTGATGCCAATCAGCACACCATAAATTATGCAGAAGAATTGTCTGTAAATTACCCTGAAATCAGTTATCTTCAACAAGATGTTTTTTCTGAGGAATTTCAGCAACTTCAATATGATTTAGTGTTAGCCACCTTGTTTTTACATCATTTTTCAGAAGATGAAATTGTAAAATTATTATCGCCCATATTAAAAAAAGCAACTTTAGGAATTGTGGTTAACGATTTAAATAGAAACAAATTGGCTTACTATCTTTTTCGAGTTCTGTGTTTGTTCATTAAAAATCCAATGACCAAAGAAGACGGTTTGATTTCAGTATTAAGGGCTTTTAAAAAAGAAGATTTAGAAAAAATATCAAAAAAATTACATGTAAAAAGCACTATTCAGTGGAAGTGGGCTTTCAGATATCAATGGATAATTAAAAAATAAATGAGCGTTAAAATAATATCAGTAGCAAAACAACTACCTCAATACAGCCGAACAACTGAAGAAATAATACCGCTTCTAAAAGTTTGGTTAACCGGACAAGAAGATCGTTTTCAAAGAAAAGTTTTAAAAATATTTGAAAATGCAGGTGTTGAAAAGCGCTATTCCATTATGGATGCGCATGAGGTATTTTTAAACACTTCTTTTGAAGAAAAAAATGATATTTATGCCAGGGAATCTATAAAACTTGCAGAAAGCGCTTTAACAAAAGCACTGGAAAAAGCAGCTTTAAATCCACAGGATATTGATTATATCATAACCGTGAGTTGTACCGGAATTATGATTCCATCCATAGACGCTTATCTCATAAATAAGCTGCAAATGAAGCAGGATATTGTTCGTTTACCGGTTACAGAAATGGGCTGTGCTGCAGGCGTTTCTGGAATTATTTATGCAAATAATTTTTTAAAAGCCAATCCTAATAAAAGAGCGGCTGTAATTGCGGTTGAGTCGCCAACTTCAACATTCCAACTCAATGATTTTTCTATGGTAAATGTGGTGAGCGCTGCAATTTTTGGTGATGGCGCTGCTTGTGTTATTGTTTCATCTCATGAAAAAGATGAAGGTCCTAAAATTATAGATGAAGCGATGTATCACTTTTTTAATGCCGAAAAAATGATGGGATTTAAGCTTACAAATTCAGGACTTCAAATGATTTTAGATAAATCTGTTCCAGAAACTATTTCGGAACATTTTCCTAAAATTGTGTATCCTTTTTTAGAAAAAAACAATATGACAATTCATCATGTGGACCACTTGATTTTTCATCCCGGAGGAAAAAAAATTGTTCAAACAGTTGAAACACTTTTTGGTTCCCTCGGCAAAAATATTGATGATACAAAAGAAGTCTTAAAATTATATGGCAACATGTCAAGCGCTACAGTTTTATATGTTTTAGAGCGCTTTATGGATAAAAAACTGCCAAAAGGAGATGTCGGACTGATGTTGAGTTTCGGTCCCGGTTTTTCCGCACAAACAGTATTATTAGCATGGTAAGAGAATTTGAAAATAAAAATTTGTGGGCAGTAATTTTGGGCGGATCCAGCGGATTGGGATTAGCAACAGCTCAAAAAATGGCCAAACACGGTTGCAATATCTGCATCATTCACAGAGACAGAAAATCGGTTTTGCCTGCAATTGAAAAAGAATTTGAGTGTATAAAAAATGAAGGTGTCGCCTTATTAACTTTCAATGTAGATGGTTTAAAAGAAGAAGAACGAAATAAAATTATTGACTCGTTAAAAATACACTTTGGAACTAAAGGAAGTGTGCGGATGTTGGTGCATAGTGTCGCCAAAGGAAATTTGAAGCCCATGGTTTCCAAAGATAAAGAAACCTTAAAAAACGATGATTTCCGATTAACTATAGAAGCTATGGCTATTAGCTTATACGATTGGACAAAAGCAGTATTCGACGCGAAATTATTTGCTTCGGATGCACGCATAATCAGTTTTACCAGCGAAGGAAATACCAAAGCATGGAAAAATTACGCTGCCGTTTCAGCAGCAAAAACTGCACTTGAAGCCATTACAAGAAATATCGCCTTGGAATTTGCCGTTCAAGGAATAAAAGCAAACTGCATTCAGGCAGGTGTTACGGATACTGCTTCACTTAGAGCAATTCCGGGAAGTGAAAAACTCAAAGAACATTCTTTGGCGCGAAATCCCTTTAAACGATTAACAACCCCGCAAGACGTTGCCAACGTTGTTTATCTTTTAAGTAAAGATGAAGCGGCCTGGATCAATGGAACTATAATTCCTGTGGATGGCGGCGAACATATCAGTTAATTACTAATGGTAAATCGATTTTAATAAATATTTAAACACGAATGACTTCAAAAGAAATTATAGCGCTATTGCCTTATCAAAAACCATTTTTGTTTGTTGATGAATTGACAATTATTTCCGAAGATGGAATTACGGGAAACTATACTTTTGATGCTGCCTCATTTTTTTATAAAGGTCATTTCAAAGACAATCCGGTAACACCGGGCGTTATTTTAACAGAAGTTATGGCACAAATAGGAGTTGTTTGTTTGGGAATATTTTTATTGCGAAGGGAAATTCCCCAGCTTTCCACGCCAAAAATTGCTTTAACTTCAACGCAAATCGATTTCTTTTTACCGGTATTCCCGGGAGAAAAAATTGTGGTAGTATCTGAAAAAGAATACTTTAGGTTTAACAAATTGAAATGCAAAGTCCAACTTTTTAATGCTTCCAATGAATTGGTTTGCAGGGGATTTATTTCAGGAATGATTAAATAAATGAAACGAGCATAGCAAATTTTGATACACAAAGAAATGATTATTGGCGAACCTGCCTGCCGGCAGGCAGGCTGCAGCTGTTACCGCTAAAAAAATAAAATTTAAACAGATGAAAAACAGGGTTGTTATAACAGGTCTTGGTGTAGTTTCGCCTAACGGTGTAGGAATTGCCGATTTCACAGCTGCCATAAAAGCGGGCAAATCCGGAATTCAGTTTTTTCAAGAATTGGAAGACCTTAATTTTTCGTGCTGTATTGGCGGAATTCCATCTGTTTCGGAAGAATTGAAAGCTAAATATTTAAGTCCTTTACAATTGAGAAACTTCAACAGTTCAGGAATTTTATATGGCTGTATTGCCGGAATGGATGCCTGGTCAGATGCCGGATTTAAAATAGATGCCGAAAGTGAACTTGATTTCAACAGCGGTACCATTTTCGGAACAGGAACTTCCGGGATCGAGAAATTTCGTGAAGCCATTTATCAATTGGATGCCAAAAACGTAAAACGATTGGGAAGTACTGTGGTGTTACAAACAATGGCAAGCGGCATAAGCGCTTATCTTGGCGGTATTCTGGGTTTGGGAAATCAGGTTACCACCAATTCATCAGCATGCACAACAGGAACAGAAGCCATTTTAATGGGCTTCGAACGCATAAAAGCCGGACAGGCAAAAAGAATGCTGGTAGGCAGTTGCAGTGATCACGGTCCGTATATTTGGGGAGGATTTGACGCCATGCGCGTAATGACCTATAAGCACAACGATTCACCGGAAAAAGGTTCTCGACCAATGAGCGCAACAGCATCCGGATTTGTTCCAGGAAGTGGTGCCGGAGCAATGGTTTTGGAAAGTTTAGAAAGCGCTTTGGAAAGAGGCGCAACTATTTATGCTGAAATTCTGGGCGGGGCTGTAAATTCGGGCGGACAAAGAAACGGAGGAACGCTCACTGCGCCAAATTCAATCGCTGTACAACATTGCATTACCTCAGCAATTAAAAATGCGGGAATAACTGCTCATGAAATTGATGCCATAAACGGGCATTTAACAGCAACTTCAAAAGATGTTGTGGAAATCGAGAATTGGGCAACCGCTTTGCAACTTAAAGGAAAGGATTTTCCGTATATCAATTCTTTAAAATCAATGGCTGGACATTGTTTGGCGGCAGCCGGTTCAATAGAAAGTGTGGCAGTTGTTTTACAGTTAAAAGAAGGGTTTCTTTTTCCAAATATCAATTGTGAAGATGCAGATCCAAATATTCTTGCTATCATTGATGAAAATAAAATTCCGAAGAAATTATTACCTAAAGAATTAACTATTATTGCCAAAGCAAGTTTTGGTTTTGGTGATGTAAACGGCTGTATCATTTTTAAGAAATTTAATAACAATCTCAAACAAAATAAATGAAAAAAGAAGACTTAATTGCCACTTTAAAAAAAATAGTAAAACCATATATTCAAGATGAAGATGCGTTTGAAAATTTATCAGAAAACACTGATTTTATCAAAGATCTTAAAATTAATTCTGC
>JAAFHC010000104.1 GCA_010906935.1 Gelidibacter sp. | reverse complement strand
TGCCAATTTGCGCTTCAGCCATAGTAGGAGCGGCCATATGCATTTCTTGAATTTCTTCAACAACTTCAACACAGGCAGCAAAATTTCTTAAATGTACCAACGCATCACCAAAAGTACGTGGCATACGCGGATTTATTTGTGCAATTACTTTTTTACCCATTTCAATGGCAGCAATCACAATGTCTACCGAAACGCCCAATGAACAAAATCCGTGCTTGTCGGGTGGCGTCACATTCACCAAAACAATATCCAATTCCATATACCCCAAACGGAATAAACTTGGAATGTCACTTAAAAAAATAGGAATATAATCAACAGTAAGTCCAACCATATTTCTGATGTTTCCACCTATAAAAAAAGCATGGGTGTGAAAACTTTTGCTTAATTCAGGCGCTGTATAACCGCATTCTCCTTCGGTATGCAGGTGCACAACTTCAACGCCTCTTAATTCCGGAGCACGAGCAACCATGGCTTTTATTAAAGTTTGTGGGGTTGCAGAACCGCCTTGAATTAATACACGATCTCCAGATTTGATGAGTTTTACGGCTTCTTCAGCCGACATTTTGTTTGGTATGTTCATTTTATTAAATTTTAAATTTAACCTAATTTTTAAACACTTATTTTAATTTTAAGCACTACGTAGTTATTTTTTCATTTAACGGCTAACCTATTAGCCCAAAAAACTCAAAATAATACCCGCGGCAATGGCTGAACCAATAACACCGGCAACGTTAGGTGCCATCGCATGCATTAACAAATAATTATGAGGATCCGATTTTAAGGCTTCAGCATGGACAACTCTGGCGCTATCAGGAACTGCAGAAACACCTGCGGCTCCAATAAGTGGGTTTATTCTGTCATCTCCTTTGAGAAACAGGTTCATAAATCTGGCAAAAAGCAAACCGCCCATAGTTGCGATCACAAAAGAGATGGCGCCAAGCCCAAAAATAAGCATGGAATCTTTGGTGATAAAAATATCTGCCTGCGTTGAAGCACCCACAGTAACTCCTAAAAGAATGGTAACGATGTCTATTAATTTGGTACGTGCGGTTTCTGCAAGTCTTTCTGTTCTTCCCGATTCTTTTAATAAATTTCCGAAGAAAAGCATGCCCAATAAAGGCAAAGCGCTTGGAGATATAAAGGTGGTTAAGATCAACGCTATAATTGGAAAAAGCATTTTTTCTTTTTGGGAAACCGCTCTTGGTGGTTTCATTCTAATTTTTCGGTCTTCTTTGGAAATGAGCAATCTCATTAAAGGTGGCTGAATAACAGGAACCAATGCCATATAGGAATAGGCTGCAATGGCGATTGGACCAATCAGGTTTTTAACCACAGTACCGTCGGCCAAAACGTTAACGCCATTTGCCAATTTTGAGGAAAGAAAAATTGCGGTAGGTCCATCTGCACCTCCAATGATTCCTATTGCTCCAGCTTCAGGAAGGTTGAAACCAAGGTAAAGTGCCCCTATAAATGTTGCAAAAACGCCAATTTGTGCGGCAGCGCCCAAAAGCATTAATTTTGGATTGGCAATGAGCGATGAAAAATCGGTCATGGCGCCAATTCCTAAGAAAATCAAAGGCGGATAAATACCTTTTACAACCCCAAAATACAAGTAATTCAACACCGATCCGGTTTCATAAATACCAGTTTGGTAGCCGGCGACAAATGGAATATTTCCTATAATAACGCCTGCGCCAATGGGTATTAACAACAGCGGTTCATAATCAAATTTAATGCCCAGGTATATAAAAACAATTCCAATGACGATCATCAGTAAATGTCCGGAAGTTGCATTTGCAAAACCGGTGTAAAAGTAAAATTGTTTGATGCCGCCTATGGCTTCATCAATAAAACGAGCACTGGATTCTTCATCGGTTTGTTCGATTGTGATTGATTCATTATTTGTTTGGACAGAATTTAATCCTAAGGCTGGTCTGATGAAAATCAAAAGTGACAGCACGCCAAAAATTATTAATATTTTCTTCATTTTTTTGTTTTTTACGAGTGTTGGTTCATTTAATTTCAGAACCAATAACTTTTAAATTTCTAAGCCAACTCTATCATTAATTCACTTTGCAATACTTGCTGTCCAGCTTTTATATGAACGGCAGTTACTACGCCCGCTTGTTCAGAAGTGATGTTATTTTCCATTTTCATGGCTTCAAGAACCAGCAATCGGTCTCCCACTTTAATGGTGTCTCCCACTTTTATGTCAATGGATAAAATGATGCCCGGAATGGGCGCTAAAATTTTTGTTTTTGCTGAGCCGGGATTCACCTTAAATGGTTCTATAGTTTTTCTTGATTTCGCCAGTACCAGCGTAGGTGTTTTTGGTTTTGCCATTCCCTCTTTCATTTTTACGGAATAAGAAGTTCCGTTTACTTCTAATTCTATAATGTCTTCTTCGTGTGAAATAATTTTAACAATGTAATTATTTTCGTGTATTCTAAATTTAAAATTTTTCATGGTGCTTGTTGTTTTTCGTTGCAAGGATCGTATTTAGAACAATCTGGCAACTAATAATCCATAATCAGTTAAAGTCTGTTTTGTGTGCCGTATATTTTTGAACTCCAAGGCGAATATAATTTCCGTGCTTGTTTAATGGTCAATATGGCGTTTTCAGTATCGTGCTTTTCATGAAGATACAGGTGAATAGCTGTAGCGATGGCAGCAGCAATTTCTCCTGTAAATTTTTCATCAGCAGCAACTGAAATGTCTTTTATTTTTCTGTCTCTACCTTTGGTGATGATTTTGTATACATATAGCAAAATAGGTACACCATATTTAAAAAATATGGATAAGAGCAACAAAGCGCCAAAAACAATAAGCAATCCGGTGATTAAAATAATGTAGCCTTCGCTTAATTGATCTATTTCTAATAGTGTAGGTGTCATTATAATGGGATGTTAGAATGTTTTTTAGGCGGATTTACCTCTTTTTTATTGGAAAGCAATTCCAAAGCCCTGATAATTCTGAAACGCGTATTCCTTGGTTCAATAACATCATCAATAAATCCATATTTAGCGGCTACATAAGGATTTGCGAACTTAACCGTGTACTCTTCTTCCTTTTTCTCAATGTACAGTTGTTTTTCATCCGCATCTTCTATTTTTTTAATATTGGAACCTTCCAAGACTTCTACAGCGCCTTTGGCACCCATAACTGCAATTTCCGCAGTAGGCCAAGCATAATTTAAGTCGCCACGCAATTGCTTGCAACTCATCACATCATGAGCGCCACCATAAGATTTACGCAATGTAATGGTCACTTTTGGAACGGTTGCTTCACCATAAGCAAACAATAATTTTGCGCCGTGAAGAATAATTCCGCCATATTCTTGTCCGGTTCCAGGCAAAAATCCAGGAACATCCACCAAGGTGACAATAGGAATATTGAAGGCATCACAAAAACGAACAAAACGCGCTGCTTTTCTTGAAGATTCACAATCTAAAACCCCTGCATAATATTTTGGCTGATTTCCTACAACACCAACAGAACGGCCATTGAATCTTGCGAATCCAACAACAATATTTCGTGCATAGTTTCTGTGTACTTCTAAAAATTCAGCATTATCAGCAATTGTAGTAATAACATCAAGAATATCATAAGGTTGGTTTGGGTTTTCGGGAATAATTTCATTTAGCAAATCTTCCAATCTGTCAATTGGGTCGTCACATTTCAGACTTGGTGGGTCTTCCAAATTGTTTGAAGGAAGATAACTGATCAGTTTTCTGATGAGCAACAGATTTTCTTCATCGTTTTCAGCAAGAAAATGTGAAACACCCGATTTTGTGGAATGAATTTGGGCACCTCCCAATTCTTCGGCACTTACCACTTCTCCTGTGACTGCCTTTACCACTTTTGGTCCCGTAACAAACATATAGCTTGTTTTGTCGGTCATAATGGTGAAATCTGTCAATGCGGGAGAATAAACTGCGCCACCGGCACACGGTCCTAAAATGGAAGAAATTTGTGGAATCACACCAGATGCCATAATATTTCTTTGGAAAATTTCGGCATAACCTGCCAATGATCTTACACCTTCCTGAATACGGGCGCCGCCACTGTCGTTCAATCCAATTACGGGAACGCCAATTTTCATGGCCATATCCATAATTTTACAAATTTTTAAAGCGTAAGTTTCAGATAAAGATCCGCCAAAAACGGTGAAATCTTGTGAGAATACATAAACAATTCTGCCATCAATAGTTCCATGCCCCGTAATAACGCCATCGGAAAGATAAATTTCTTTATCCAGTCCAAATGATTTTGTTCTGTGGGTCACAAACATATCAAATTCTTCAAAACTGTTCTCGTCCAAAAGAATATCTATTCGTTCGCGTGCAGTTAATTTTCCTTTTGCATGTTGCGCTTCAATGCGTTTTTCGCCTCCACCCAGTTTGGCTTCAACTCTTTTTGCAATGAGTTCGTTAATTTTATCTTGATTTGCCATTATTATATAATTTTCTTACTTTTTATGCTAATTGTAATTTTCCTGACCATTTAAATTTGATGGTCATAAATGAGATTATTTTTGTTTCGAACAAAGCTCTGTAAGCACGCCGTGGGTAGATTTTGGATGCAGAAAACCAATGTTCAATCCTTCAGCGCCTTTGCGCGATTCCTTGTCCACTAGCACAGCACCGCGCTGTTCAGCCAATTTCAAGGCTTCCGTTGCGTTATCAACCGCAAATGCAATATGGTGAATACCTTGTCCTTTTTTGGCAATGAATTTGCCAATAGGTCCGTCGGGTGAAGTGCTTTCCAGCAATTCAATTTTTGTGTTACCTACCAAAAAAAAGGCTGTTTTCACCTTTTGGTCAACAACCTCTTCTATCGCATAGCATTTTAATCCCAATACTTCTTCATAGTATTTAATCGATTCTTCTAGGCTGTCTACAGCGATGCCAATATGTTCTATTTGTGAAATCTTCATCAATAAAGGTATTTTAGACGTTAAATTTTAATTAATCCTAAAATTGGAGGTCAATTTTTGAATTTTTCTAATTATACTGTAAAATTAATTAATAGTTAAAATTAAAAAGATGACAGATATCATATAATCACTTAATATACTAAAACGTTATAGTTTTTTAAGTTATTAATTATCAAGTGTTTAATATTTTAATTTTTGGCGATTTTATGCAATATTTTAGCGACAACTTAAATGAAGAGAAAAAAATGATTTTTAAAAAAGAAAGCCCCAAAATAAATTTTGGGGCTTTCTTTTTTGTGGGTATTTTGTAGTTTATAATTTATCGTATTTAATTTGTAAATTCTTTAACATGCTGTCTGAAATTTTCTGCAAATCAAATTGATGTTTCCATCCCCAATCTTTTCTTGCTTGGGAATCATCAATACTGCTCGGCCAGCTGTCGGCAATGCTTTGTCTGAAATCTGCATGGTAAGAAATATCAAATTTGGGAATAAAATGTGTAATTTCTTCTGCAATTTCTTTAGGCGTAAAACTGATGGCCGCCAAATTGTAGGATGATCTTATTTTCACCTGTTCAGCAGGTGCATTCATTATTTTTAGGGTGGCATCAATGGCATCGTCCATATACATCATGGGCAATTTGGTTTCTTTGTTCAAAAATGAATCGTAATTGCCATCTTGCAATGCTTTATGGTAAATTTCAATGGCATAATCGGTTGTTCCGCCACCCGGACTTGTTTTCCAGCTGATAATTCCCGGATAACGAATGCTTCTTACATCAACGCCAAATTTATTGAAGTAATATTCACACCAGCGTTCACCAGCCAGTTTGCTTATTCCATAAACGGTAGTTGGCGCCATCACGGTTTCTTGTGGCGTATTTTCTTTGGGTGTTGTTGGTCCGAATACAGCGATAGAGCTGGGCCAAAATACTTTTTTAATTTTCCCTTCTTTCGCCAAATTAAGCACGTTAAAAAGCGAGTTCATATTGAGTTCCCAAGCTTTTGCTGGAAATTTCTCACCGGTTGCAGAAAGCATGGCAGCCATTAAATACACTTCATTAATGGCATATTTATCAATAACAGCGGCAATTTGGCCGTAATCCAACGCATTGATGAACTCAAAAGGTCCCGACTGCATTAATTCTTCGCTTCCTTCACTGATGTCGGAGGCAATTACGGCGTTTTTACCAAGATTTTCACGTAATTTTAACGTCAATTCCGTGCCGATTTGTCCGCAAGCGCCAATAATTAATATGTTTTTATCCATAGAGCCAATATCCTTATTATTAAGGTAGCAAATATACTGAAAATTAAAATTTTAGTTTATTTCGAATTGTTTTTTATCAAATTATTAATTTTTATTTAAAATAGTGTAATAATTAGTATTTTTGACGTTAATAAGTTTTACAATGAAGTACATAATCCCTTTTTTATTAATTATTTTACTGACAGGTTTTTCTTGCAATAAAAATAAAAATGCGCAGGAAGTTTCTGAAAAATCCGATTCGTTAAAATTGGACGAGAATCGAATAGAAATAAAGATTGGTGAAACATTAATTCCAGAGGCTAAAGCTGAAATGGATAATTGGAAAGAATATCAGCTTGTTGATGAATTGCTGCTGAAATATTATAGCATCACCACTTTGGAAGCGCTCAGCAACGCCGAGGAACTTTCCCGATTGGTGAAGATGATGAAAGATTCCATAAAGATTGAGAAATTGCAAAAACCAAATATCATAGCGCGTATCAATGTGTTGGAAAATGAAACGTTGCGGTTGGCCGATATGGCCACAATTTCTTCAATTTCAAAAGAAGAAGTTAAAGAGGAAGTCAGCAATATTGTGGCAATTTATTCCGCAATGAATTCAAAAATAAACACCATTTATCAGTCGGAAAGTATTCAAAATGCATTAGAGGTTGACACGGAAGTTCCTATTAATATTCAAGAAACATCAACGCAGCAGCCATATTTGTATATGGAACGAACAAGGCTTTTAAATAACCCAAAACAAAAACAATGACCAAAACAATTTATATGCTTATTTTCATTGTTGTGTTTTCATCTTGTGAAAGTAAAAAAACCAATGTTGAAAATGTCAATGGCGCTTCTGAAAAAGAAACCATAAATACAACGTTAGATGCCTGGCATAAAAGCGCATCTGAGGCTGAATTTGATTCGTATTTTAAATCTATGGCCAAAGCAAGTGTTTTTATTGGAACCGATGCCGCAGAATATTGGGTCAAAAAGGACTTTAAAGTATTTAGCAAACCGTTTTTTGATCGTGGTGAAGCTTGGAATTTTAAGTCACTTGAACGCAATGTTTATATTTCTTCAGATGGAAAAACGGCTTGGTTCGATGAGCTTTTAGATACTTGGATGGGTATTTGCAGAGGCTCAGGTGTTTTAAGTAAAAAGGAAGATGTTTGGAAAATTGAACATTATGTGCTTTCGGTAACCATTCCAAATGAAAATATTACTGACGTGATTGCGATAAAAAAAGAAAAGGATTCTGCGATTGTAGCCAAGTTAAGTAAGTAAAAAAGCTTTTATTTAATTAAGCCATTCATCACTTTATATATTAATTCGGATTCATAACCTTTTGAACTTAAATAATTTACCAGTTTGCTTCTTTTTTTAAACGCATTTGGCTCTTTAATCAATGCCCATTTTTTATTAGCCACTTTTTCAAGCGTTTTTAAATAATCAGTTTCGTCAACTTCCTTTAACGCAGTTTTTATGTTATAAGGCGAAATATTTCTGAATTTTAATTCATTCACAATCTTAATGCGACCCCAGTTTTTTATGGAGAATTTTCCTCTGGCGAATGATTTTGAAAAACGTTCTTCATTCAAAAAATTATGCTGCAACAAATGAAGGATGATCTTTTCTTTGGCCTCGGGAATCATATGCAAATCATACAGTTTTTGCTCAACTTCTTTATGGCATCGTTCCTGGTAAGCGCAAAAATGCTCCATTAATTTGGTCGCTTCATCAACGGTATAGGTTTTTTCGTTTTTCATTCCATACAAATTAAATAAAAAAAAGCGACTCAGGGTAAGTCGCTTTTAATTAAATTATTGATTTCTATTGAGTTTAAACTTTAAGTTGTTCAGCAATAAATACATGACCGGCACAATGACCAAAGTTAGGAAAGTGGCAAAGGTTAATCCAAAAATGATGGTCCAAGACATTGGTCCCCAAAACGCAACGTTTTCTCCGCCAATGTAAAATTCAGGGTCAAACTCAGTAAAGAGCGACATAAAATTGATGTTTATTCCAATAGCTAAAGGCAACAATCCTAAAATGGTTGTGATTGCTGTTAACAATACAGGTCTCAAACGCGTTTTACCACCTTCAACAATACTTTCATAAATAATCTCTTTGGTCAATTCTCCTTCCGACAAGCCTTCTTCCAATCGTTTGCGAACCATAATTAAATTGGTATAATCAATAAGAACAATGGCATTGTTAACCACAATACCGGCCAATGAAATTATTCCAATCATAGTCATCATAATCACAAATTCCATTCTAAAGACAATCAACCCAAGCAATACACCAATTAAGCTGAGTAAAACCGTTAATGAAATGATAATTGGGGTTGAGGTTGAATTAAATTGTGCCACCAATATTAAAAAAATGAAAAACACTGCAATGAGTAACGCTTTGCTTAAAAAAGCCATTTCTTCTGCTTGTTTTTCTTGCTCACCGGTAAAAGAAATGTCTATATTTTTAGGCAAATCATATTTTACGATCACTTCTTTAATTTGGTCATTTATTTCTGTGGCATTGTAACCTTCCAAAACGTTTGAAGCGATGGTAATTACCCTGTCTAAGTCTTTTCGTTTAACGGCACTAAAAGTAGAAGAGGCTTCTGTATGTGCCATAGCAGAAATAGGAACCTGAACAATTTTACCGCTGCTTTGATCTCTAAAGGTGATTTTTTGGTTGATCAATGCTTCTTTGTCGTAACGGTATTTATCTGTTAACCTCATATTTATCGGATAATCATCTTCACCATCTTTAAAGGTGGAGATTTCTTTTCCAAACAAGGATGTTCTCAGCGCATCACCTATTTGTCCGGTGGAAACATTTAAACGGCGTGCTTTTTGGCGGTCGATGATGATGGGTAATTCGGGTTTTCCTTGTTCCACATCTAATTTTAATTCTTCAATACCCGGAATATTATTGTTTTTGATAAATTGTTTGATATCTTCAGCAGTAGCCAATAATTGTTCATAATCATCGCCTGAAACTTCAATATTGATTGGCGCTCCGGCAGGCGGACC
>JAAFHC010000103.1 GCA_010906935.1 Gelidibacter sp. | reverse complement strand
ACAATCAGTTACTGTAGGAAACAATACTACAATAAATATTAGTCTGACTGAAAGCGCAGAGTCACTTGATGAAGTTGTCATCATTGGTTATGGTACTACTACCATAAAAGATGCAACTGGATCTGTGGCCGCTGTGACCGCAAAAGATTTTAACAAAGGAAATATTGTAACTCCTGCCAGCCTTATTCAAGGACGTGTAGCAGGTGTTGACATTGTATCTGATGGAGCACCTGGTGGTGGATCTACCATTAGAATTAGAGGTGGATCTTCCTTAGGAGCATCTAACGACCCGCTTATTGTAATTGACGGATTGCCAATTACAAATTCAACTGTGGGTGGATCAACCTCTATATTATCTTCCTTGAACCCAAATGACATTGAATCATTCTCCATTTTAAAAGATGCCTCTGCAACTGCCATTTATGGTTCAAGAGCATCTAACGGTGTAATTATTATTACTACTAAAAAAGGAAAACAGAATTTTCAGGTTGATATAAACTTTAAAACCGGTTATCAAACTTTAGCTGATAAAATTGAGTTATTTAGTGCTGCTGATTACAGAAATTTAATTACAGACAGGGTAGCTGCAGGGCAAACCGGAATAACTGTTGAGCAATTAGGAAATGCTAATACAGATTGGCAAGATGAAATTTATCAAGAACAATTTACTTCTGACCAATCTATTTCCTTAAGTGGTGCAATTCTTGAAAATTTACCTGCAAGATTGTCTATTGGAAATACACAACAACCTGGTTTAAGAAAGACTTCAAAATTTGAAAGAACTTCATTAACCTTAAACTTAAACCCAACCTTTTTTAAGGAGTCATTGAAAGTAAATTTCAACTTAAATGCAAGTTCTGAAAAAAACAGATTTGCTGATGGCGTTGAAGGCTCTGCACTTTTATTTGACCCTACGCAACCTGTATATGATGCAACTTCCCCTTTTGGCGGATTCTTTGAATATCATACCAATGGAGAACCTAATAATGCGCCAAGAAACCCTGTTGCAAGTTTAATGCAAAGAAAAAATACCAGTGTGGTTGACAGGTTGTTTGGTAATATGGAATTTAATTATAAATTTTCGTTTTTACCGGAATTAAGAGCCGTTGTTAACTTGGGTTACGACAGGTCTTATGGCGAAGGCTCAAATGCACTTTCCACTGAAAGTATAAACGGGTTTAGGCCTATTATCAATAGTCCATTTTTAGGATCCTTCTCAGAATACACCAGTGAAAGAAAAAATACGTTATTAGATGCTTATTTGGTGTATGATAAAGAATTGGGAAATTTAAATGTAGAAGTTACCGGTGGTTATTCTTATCAAAAATTTGAAGGAGAAGACTTCAATTCTGGAAATACGATAGACCCAGATGCTGAATCAGATGTGAATACACATCCCGATGTTGTATTAATAGGTTTCTTTGGAAGAACAAATTTATCTTTTATGGATAAATACTTGTTAACGCTTTCCTACAGAAGAGATGGAACATCAAGATTTAGTGAGGCCAATCGTTGGGGTAATTTCCCTGCAGCGGCATTGGCTTGGAAAATTAATGAAGAAGATTTCTTAAAAGATTCCAACACGCTTTCTACCCTTAAACTTAGACTTGGTTGGGGTATCACAGGTCAACAAGATATTCCTGCTTCTTATGCTTATTTAGGAAGACATTTAACAGGTGATGCAGTTTCTCAATACATTTTTGGGAACACGCCAATAATTGTCGGAATTCCACAATCAAGGTTTGAGGCTATTAAATGGGAAGAAACAACCACTTATAATGCAGGTTTAGATTTTGGTTTTGCAAATGACAGAATTACTGGTTCTGCAGAAGTTTATTTAAAAGAATCAAAAGATTTATTGGCAAATGTAGCCGTGGCTGATGGTTCTAACTTTAGCAATGCAGGATGGCAAAATATTGGAAAATTTACTTCTAAAGGTGTTGAATTTTCTATTGGTGCTGATCTTGTAAAAAAAGCTGACTTTAATTGGAATGTAAATTACAACTTAAATTTAAACAGAACCGAAATTGATGAATTGGCTTTAGGCCAAGATCTTGAAGTTGGAGGCATCGCTGGAGGAACAGGTTCAAGAATTCAGGTTCACCGCGAAGGATTTTCTCCATATTCTTATTTTGTATTTAAACAATTATATGATGAAGCTGGAAAACCAATCGAAGGCGCTTATGCCGACATCAATCAAGATGGAATTTCCAATTCAAGTGACCGATACATTTACAAAAAACCAAGTGCAGACATTACTATGGGATTTCAATCAGGAATTGATTATAAAAACTTTGATTTGTCATTCAATTTAAGAGCAAGCATTGGCAATTACATGTACAACAACGTGAATTCAGACAGAGCGCAGTACAACGATTTACAGGCTACAACAGCTTTAGGAAATTTACCAACATCGGTTTTAGAGTCTAATTTTGTTGAAACCAGTAATGTATTAATTTCTGATTATTTTATTGAGAATGCTTCATTCCTTAAAATGGACAATTTAACATTTGGATACACCTTTAATAAATTTAACAAAGATTTATCAAGTATCCATTTATGGGGAGGTGTACAAAATGTATTCACCATTACGAATTACAGCGGTTTAGATCCTGAAATTTATGGAGGAATTGACAATACAATTTATCCTAGAGCAAGAACATTCTTGATGGGCGCTAACATTAAATTTTAATAAAACACACGAAAATGAAAACAAAAAATATATATAAATTTTATTTCTTTTTTGGATTGTTATTCATTCTTAGTGCCTGCACTGATGATTTGAATGTAACACCAAAAGATGACGATGAATTTTTATCCGAAGCATTTTATGCCAAGCCTACTTCATATAAACAAGCTTTGGCAGGAATTTATGGAAATCTATCCTTAACAGGAACCGGAGGATCAGGGTCTTCTAATTTACAGGGTATTGATCCAGGAACAAGTCAATATATGAGATCTTTATGGTATTTAGAAGATTTAGCCGCAGA
This sequence comes from Gelidibacter sp., assembly GCA_010906935.1. GTDB lineage: Bacteria > Bacteroidota > Bacteroidia > Flavobacteriales > Flavobacteriaceae > Lutibacter. The sequence goes on along the minus strand of JAAFHC010000103.1, from coordinate 6,246 downwards.
TGAGCCAATTTGGTCTTATGAAAATGATGAAGGCGGCGCTGTTAGAGAAATCCAACGGAATACTTGGGGTCCAAGTAATACCATTTTATTAGGTTTTTTCAGTAGAGCGATGTTTTCTGTTGCTTTAACAAATGACTTTTTAAGACAATCATCACCTGAGGCTTTAGAAGCAAGAGGGCATACCGCAGCATTGTCTAGCGATATAGCCGCTTATAGAGCTGAAGCCAGATTGCTAAGAGCTATGGCCTATTACCACTTAATGGATTTATTTGGAAAAGCGCCTTTTGTGACTGAAAATGATCCAATTGGTACTTTTCAGGGTCCTGAATACAACAGAGCCCAATTATTTGAATTTATAGAATCAGAACTAATCGCTATAGAAAATGATTTAGCGGCGCCTAGACAAAATGAATATGCACGTGCTGATAAAGCTGTTGCATGGACTATTTTAGCTAAAATTTACTTGAATGCCAAGGTTTACATTGGTGTAGATAAAAATACAGAATGTATTACGTATTCGAAAAGAATTATTCAATCTGGCTTTTCATTGGCATCTGATTATGGGCTTAACTTTTTAGCAGACAATGATTTTAATGAAGCAGGCATGAACGAAATTATTTTCGCTACAGTTTCTGATGGTGTTGTAACCCAAAACTATGGTGCCACAACAGTTATTATTAACGGTGAGGTAGGAAGTCTTGAAGGAAATAATGTTGCTTTAGGAGCCCAAGGTTGGGGTGGTGCTTTACGCGTTAGAAAACAATTTGCCAATAAATTTTTAGGCGGAGCTGTTCCTTTAACAGATAAAAGAAATACCTTAATTACTGCTGGTAGAAATATAGAAATTGTTGACGTTGGCGATAGAGATTCAGGATTTATCATTACTAAGTTTAAAAACGTGACTTCAACAGGTGTTGCTGGATCAGATCCTACTTTTGTAGATACTGATTTCCCAATGTTCAGATTGGCAGATGTATATTTAATGTTTGCGGAAGCTGTTGTAAGAGGCGGTACTGGAGGAACAAGAAGTGAAGCTGTTACTTATGTTAATTTATTAAGAACCAGAGCAAGTTCAACATTAATAACAGACGCCAACTTAAACCTGGATTTTTTAATTGATGAAAGATCAAGAGAATTATATTGGGAAGGACACAGAAGACAAGATTTGATAAGATTTGGAAAATATACAGGAGGCAGTTACAATTGGGCATTTAAAGGAGGCAGTCCAAGCGGAATTGCTTTACCAAGCCATTTTAATGTTTATCCAATTCCGGCCAACAATTTGGCGGCCAATCCTAATTTAACCCAAAACCCAGGTTATTAACATTAAACCAAATTTAAGATGAAAAACATATTTAAATTTTTGTTCTTGTTAACCTTCGCTGTCACGCTATTTTCATGTGACAATGAAGACCAAGAACTACTGACAATATCGCCAAAGGGCGCTGGTGAAATTACTTCACCTGAAGCTGGAACGGTCTATATTCTGAATCCAGAAGAAGATCAAACGAATTCAATTTTTACAATGACATGGAATTCTGCTGATTATGATGTTCCTACAGCAATTACCTATGTAGTTGAATTTGCAAAAGCAGGAACTTCCTTTGCGGAGCCATTTACAGCTGGGTCTACTTCTAATACATTTTTTTCCTTGAACATTGGAGAATTTAACGGTGCTGCAGTAAGCGCCGGCTTAACTCCTTTTACACAAGAAAACTTAGATATCAGAATTACTTCTACTGTTGGTAAACTGGGAAGTACGCCTCAGGTATCTGAAGCCATCACAATTTCAGTAAAAGCGTTTACTACGGATTTACCTACAATTGCCGTACCTGGAAATCACCAAGGTTGGAATCCAACAAATGCACCTTTATTGGCTTCATCAGGATTTGGAAAAACTGATTATGTTGGTTATGTTTGGTTAGATGGCGGTCATAAATTTATAGCACCAAATGAAACTGGTGGTTTCTTCTGGGGAAATACAGATTGGGGATGGGATGGAATTAACGCAGGTATTTTAGTTGCAACAGATGAAAAAGACCTTGTGGCAGTTGCCGGATTCTACTTCATAACAGCTGATACGAATAAACTTACCTATAAAGAAACAGCTGTTAGTTGGGGAATTATTGGATCTGCAACACCAACAGGATGGGATAGTGATACCGATTTGGTATACAATCCAGCTACAAAAACACTCTCAGTCAATATTAATTTGATTCCTGGTAAATTTAAATTTAGAGGAAACAATGAATGGGGTGCTTTTGATTTGGGAACAGTTGATGCTGATGGATTATTACAAAATGGTGGTGATTTAACCTTTGACGGAGCAGCAGGAAACTACCGTGTAGTTTTAGATCTTAGCAATCCAAGGGCGTACACTTTTACCTTAACGCCTAACTAACTTTTAATAACACTAAATTGGAATAATATGAAATATATATATAAAATAGTACTGCTTTCATTGGTCATCATAGGATTTAATTCCTGTGATGCCAATGAAAACTTTGAAATACTGCCTCCACAAGAGGGCATTACCATCAACAACCCTGTTAATGGATCTACCGTTGTACTTGATGATACCAATACAGCCAATCCTGGTTTAACAGTAAGTTGGTCTGCTCCTACTTTAGTTGGCACTGCAGCCACTTATATGGTTGAAGTTGCACTAACCGGAACCGATTTTGCTGCTCCGGTACTTATTGGAACAACAGATGCTTATGTTATTAACTTAACCGTAGAAGAATTGAATACCTTAGCGATTGATGTGTTGGAAATTCCAGGTGAAACTACCGCTGGAATTGACATAAGAATTTCATCAGGAGAAATAGTATCCAATAAAGTTTCAGTGATATTAACGCCTTACAAAGTAGAATTTACTGAATTATTTTTGGTTGGTTCACTAACAAACTGGACACCTGCTGAGGCATTGCCGATGACCAGACTTGGTTTTAATGAATTTGAAATCACTGTTGACCTTCCTACTGGCGCTGAATTTAAATTCCTTCCTCAAAATACTGGATGGGATGGTGATTTTGGTAAAGATCCTAATAACGAAGGCGTAATTATTCAAGAAGGAGAACAAAACATTTCAGGTTATACTGCCGGTAAATATAAAATTAAAGTAAATTTAAATACTTTTACATTTACTGTAACTGAAGTTATTTCCCCGAACAACTTATTTTTAGTAGGTTCATTAACTGGTTGGGATCCTACAACTTCATTACCTTTCTTTAAAAGTGGGGAAAACATATTTACCATTGTAATAGATCTACCAACTGGTGGCGAATTTAAATTCCTTCCAACTAATACAGGTTGGGATGGAGATTGGGGCGTAAATCCTAATACCGCTGGAGGTATTGTTCAAGACGGAGAAGATAATGTAAAAGGATATGCTGCTGGAAAATATTTAGTTACTGTAGATTATAACACCTTAACTTATAAATTAACCTCTGTAGGAAGTTTAAATGTGGTTGGTTCAATAAACGGATGGGATAATGCTTCTGCTTTGCCAATGGCTGAAGCAAGTTTAGGCATTTTCTCTATTGTTTTAAATTTACCAGCTGGTGCAGAATTTAAATTCTTACCTACTCTTGGTAGCTGGGATGGTGATTGGGGCGCAGATGGAAGCAATGCAGGTAGAATAATTCAAGATGGAGAATCAAACTTGTCTGGCTATGAAGCTGGTAAATATGTTGTTGCTGTCAACTATAACACCATGAGTTATACAGTTTCAAAAATTACAGCTGTACCTACTAATTTATATTTGGTAGGCGGATTTAATGGATGGAGCAATACAGCAGGTAATCCACAATTTACCCAAACTTCTGCTGGTGTATTTGAAATTACACAAACACTAAGCGCAAACGATGAATTTAAATTCGTTCCTGTTGCGGGAAGTTGGGATAATGACTTTGGCGAAAGCAAAGTTTCAAAAAAGGTCCTTGAACAAAACGATGAGAATAATTTAAAAGTTACTGCTGGCGGTAGCTATAAAATTACGATAAACTTCAACAAAGGAAATATTTCCGTTGTGTTACAATAAAATTAAATAAAAAAAGGCTGTTCTTTTGAACAGCCTTTCACTACTTAAACTATTTGTGATGAACCGGTTAACCTTTGTTTCCGGTTCATTTCAATAAGTAACTAAATCAAACATCATGAAAAAAACATTACTTTTTATTTTTTTAAGTTGTACAAACGTTTTATTTTCACAGGTCACCACCAACCCTACATTGCCTACGGCAAATAATGCAGTTACCATAACTTTTAATGCTGTTGGCACTCCCTTAGCAGGCTATAACGGAGATGTTTATGCCCATACGGGCGTTACGGTAAATGGTGTCCGATGGTCAAATGTTATCGCCGAATGGAGCGTAAACCTGGCAAAAGCAAAACTTACCAGGTCAACTTCAAATGCCAATTTATATACCTTGCTTATTTCGCCTACGGTGTATGCTTTTTATGGCGTTCCCACTACATCTGGTATAACAGAGTTAAATTTCGTTTTCAGGGCTTCAACAGGCGCTCCTCAATCTGCAGATATTTTCATTCCTATTTACGCAGCTGGCTTAAACATTGCATTTACTAACCCTGCAAACAATAGTGCTTTTAATTTAAACAGCAGCATCACTATTTCGGCAGAAGCTTCCATAGCTGCCAATTTAGAACTTTTTGTTGATGGCGTTTCAATAAAAACTGCAACCAGCGCAACAACAATTTCCACTTCTTATCTCTTAACTGCAGCAGGAAATCATATCCTTAAAGCCTTTGCCACCAATGGTGCTGAAGTAAAAGAAACAACGATAAACATCTTCGTAAAAACACCAACAGTGAATGCCACAAAACCTGCTGGATTAAAATATGGCCTTAATATAAACCCCGACAATTCAGTAACATTTTTACTGAAAGCGCCTTTAAAAAATGATGTATTGCTTTTAGGTGATTTCAACACCTGGACATTAAATACCACGTACCAAATGAAAAAAGATGGGGAGGATTTTTGGCTTACAATTCCCGGATTAAACGTAAACACTGAATATGCCTATCAGTATTTTATAGATTATAGCATTAAAGTGGCTGATCCTTATTCAGAAAAAATATTGGATCCCCAAAATGATCAATATATTTCAAGTGCCAACTATCCGAATTTAAAAGCTTATCCTGTAAATTTAACTACGGGCAATGTTTCAACGTTCAAAATAAATCAGGAAAATTACGTTTGGACCACGACCAACTTTACAAAACCATCACAAAGCAATTTAATTATTTATGAATTGTTGATCAGAGATTTTACGGCAAGTTCCTCCTTTAATGAAGCCATCGCCAAATTAGATTATTTGGCTTCCTTGGGCGTAAATGCCATTGAATTAATGCCTCTAAATGAATTTGAAGGAAATGACAGTTGGGGCTACAATCCGGCTTTATATATGGCTTTAGACAAAGCCTACGGAACCAAAAACGATTTCAAAAAATTTGTGGATGCCTGTCACTCACGTGGTATTGCCGTACTTGCCGATGTTGTTTTTAACCATTCTTACGGCCAATCTCCCCTGCTTCAAATGTATTGGGACAGTGCCACCAATAAACCTGCAGCGAACAATCCTTGGTACAATCAACAAAGTAATTTTTCTAATCCTGATGCACAATGGGGCTACGATTTTAACCACGAATCGCCTTATACAAAAGCCTTTTTCAAAGATGTTTTAACCTATTGGATGACTGAATATAAAATTGACGGGTTTCGATTTGATTTTACCAAAGGCTTTTCAAATACCCCTTATGGAACAACCAGCTGGGGAAGTGCTTATGATACCTCAAGGATTACCATCCTAAAAAATTACGCCGATCATGTTTGGAGCAACAATCCTTCAAACAAACCTTATGTGATTTTTGAGCATTTGTCCGACAATTCAGAAGAAACAGTATTGGCGAATTACGGCATTATGCTTTGGGGAAATATGAATAACAGCTACAACCAAAATACGATGGGTTTCCCTACCGATGCCAATATCAACTGGATTTCCTACAAAGAACGAGGCTGGAACACGCCAAACGTAGTTGGCTATATGGAAAGTCATGATGAAGAACGATTGATGTATAAAAACCTTCAATTTGGGAACAGCAATGCCACGTATAATGTTAAAAATTTAAACACTGCTTTGTCCCGACAGGAACTTGCCGGAATGTTCTTTTTCACCATTCCCGGACCAAAAATGATTTGGCAGTTTGGCGAATTGGGTTATGATT
>JAAFHC010000102.1 GCA_010906935.1 Gelidibacter sp. | reverse complement strand
CTTTTGACTTAAAAACCTTTTGTGGTATTATAATTCGCTTTTGCAAACTGCAGTTGTATGTGATGCGTGCTTAAGTTATTTTCTGCTTCAAATAAATTGGTTAATTCCGTAATATAAGCCGATGCCGTGATTACGCCATTTTTTAACTGCGAAGCTGAAGTTTCCAAAATTTTCTTTCTCAATGCAATAATTTCTTCATCCGACTGAATAAATGTGGAGATTTTGTTTATTTCCGATTGCTGTTGGGTTAATTCCATAGTTGTATTCAGCTCAAAAACTTCTTGTTCGCTGTCTATTATTTCTTTATTCACCTGCAACGATTCGCGTTGTTTTTTTGTCGAATTCCAGTCAAAAACATTCCAGTTTAGTTTAATTCCAGCGATGTAATAGGTTTGAAAAGAATTGTCTAACATATTCAATCCCGGATTTCCGTAGCCACCAGTTGCAAATCCTGATAATTTAGGCGAATTTTTCTTGTTAATTAATTGTTCTGATGTTTCAATTTTTTCTTTTTGAAGTTGAAATAACTCCAATTCAGGTCGCTCAATTTCATTGTTAAGTTGTGTATTAATTTCTGGATTTTCTAAAGTAATATTTGAGGAAACAGGAATCCCAATCAACAAGGAAAGTGTTTTCATTAAGCTGATTTTATTTAAATCAACTTCAACTAATTGCTGGTCAATTTTAAGCAATTCAGCTTCTAAAACACTGTCGGAATTAGGAAGCAAAACCCCATATTTTATGCCTGCTTTAACCTCTTTTAAAGTGGTTTCCAATTCGGTTTTTTTAGCAACCAACAAGGCGCTTTTTTCCTGCAGCAACAATATTGAAAAATAAAATTGATTGACCTTTTCTTTTAATTGATTTAAATTTACCTCAACTTGTTTTTGCTGTGTTTTTAATGAAGCCGATTTTTCTGCCATAGCAGCATTGATAAATCCGCCATCGTAAATCAACTGATTTACGGAAACCGTGGCTTTATATTGGTCTTTATTTGGCGGTTCTACAGTTGTTCCTGGAATGGAAATTGGCAAAGACGTTACATCAGATTGATAGCTTGCCTGCGCCAAGAAGTCCAATTTTGGCAGTTTTTCTATTTTAATGATCTCTAAATCTAAGGCGTTTTGCTTCAACAATAAATCGTTTTGCTTGGCCAAAGGATAATTTTTTTCTACCAAAGCATAACACTGTTCCAAGCTCAGGTTTTCTTGTGCAAAACTGTTTAGAGCGAAAAGTATCAGTATAAATACACTAATTTGCTTCATCGTTTTAAATTTTTATGGCGTTGATAATAAAGTCTGCAACCTCGGTTTTCCGATCTTCCATTAACTGTTTATAGGCTTCATCATTAATATTTACAAATCCCTTTAATAGTGGCGCGCCGATGAAGGGAAATATATTTAATGAAATAATGTTGATAAAAAGTTGCTCTGGATTAATTGGCCTAATCTCGCCTGCTTCAATTTTATGGTTGACTTGTTGCTTGAATTTTGAAATGTTCGGAAAATTCTTTTCGGCAATTAAATTTTTCACAAACTCAGGATTGCGATTCAATTCCTGGATGATAAAATTTGGGAGGTATGGATGTTTTAGCACAAATGAAATATAATTACTGCTAAAATTTTTAATTTTTTCAAAAACAGAAGTATCGGCATTCATGATTTCATTTAGTTGCGGTGCCAACATATGAAATGCACTTTTAAAAACAGCTTCAAACAGCAACTCTTTGCTTCGGTAATAATAATGCAACATGGCTTTATTGATGCCCGCTTCATCGGCAATTTCCTGCATTCTGGCGGCGGCCATCCCTTTTTTTTGAAATATTTCTTTTGCCGCTTTTAAAATGTTGTTTTCTGGAGTGCTTTGTTCTTCTACTGTCATATGCTAACTAATTAGTTTAACCAAATGGTTGACAAATGTAAAATATTATGTTGAATTTACAAAATAAATCTTATTTTTATAAAATATTATAAGCCAATTTTTATGAAAAAAATAGTAAAATACGTTTTGTTGTTGCTGGTTTTAGCACTTGTTTATGTTGTTTACGCCAACTATCCCCGACTGGATATCATTACGGGTTTTTCAGCAAAAAGCGTTTGTTCATGCACTTTTGAAGCAGGAAGAGATTTGAAATCTATTGAAGAAGGAGATAACGATATTGATATGGTTAATTACGCTAAAAACAAAATTAATTTTGAAGAAAAGTCGGTGACTTCAACCTTTTTTGGCTTAAAAAAAAGAACAGCAGTTTATCAGGATGGTATAGGTTGTATATTGCTTCCTGAAGGGGAAAATAGGAATATAACATTTAAACCAAACCGAAAAATTTCTCAAAGCGAGTTGCCTTATCCATACGGAAATTCACCTGAAATAGACACGATTTTCAGCAGTGTAGATTATAAACTTTTGGATTTGGCTATTGAAAATGCTTTTGATTGTGAGGGTTATGAACAAAAAAACAGAACAAGGGCTGTTGTTGTGTTATATAATGGCCAACCGATTGCGGAAAAATATGCGCCTGGATTTTCACGGGAAACCAAATTGTTGGGCTGGTCTATGACCAAAAGCATTACGAGCGCCCTTTTAGGAGTGCTTGAAAAGCAAGGAAAAATTAAGCTGGATCAGGCCAATTTATTTCCGGAATGGGAAAAAGACGATCGCTCAAAAATAACGTTAAACAATTTGTTGCAAATGAATAGCGGCTTGGAATGGGTGGAAGATTATAACACCATTTCTGATGTCACAAAAATGTTGTTTTTAGAAGCAGATATGACCAAACCCCAACTATATAAATCATTAATTGGCCAGCCAAATAAAAGCTGGAACTATTCTTCCGGAACCACAAATTTGCTTTCTGGTTTTATCAGAAATCAATTCAAAACGCATCAGGAATATTTGGATTTTTGGTATGCGGAACTTATTGATAAAATTGGGATGAATTCTATGACAATTGAAACCGATTTGGCAGGAAATTATGTGGGTTCTTCTTACAGCTGGGCAACAGCGCGCGATTGGGCAAAATTTGGTTTGTTGTATTTGCACAAAGGAAATTGGAATGGCGAGCAACTGTTAAATGAATCTTGGGTGAAATACGCCGCAACGCCAACAAATGGTTCCAATGGTGAATATGGCGCACATTTTTGGTTAAATGCCGGAGGCATATATCCAAATGTACCAAAAGATTTATTTTCGTGCAACGGCTATCAAGGACAACATGTATTTATCATTCCTTCAAAAGATATTGTAATAGTTAGGTTCGGATTGGCAGAAAACCCTGAATTTGATGTAAATATTTTTTTGAGTGAAGTTTTAGACGCCATTAAATAAAAAATAAAAATAAAAAAAGCCGCTGATTGCGGCTTTTTTATGTTACAATAGCTATTTTACAATTTAGAAGGATGCAACTTCTTTTTTAGGGAATACCAAGGAAACGACAACTGAAATAAGCAATATTCCGAGAATTGTAAAAAGAGAAGCAAGAATAGGTATTTTATAAAAATCGACAATCACCATTTTCACGCCAACAAAAACAAGAATGGCCGAAAGCCCGTATTTTATATAGTGAAAATACTGCGTAATTCCTGCCAAAGCAAAATACAAGGCTCTTAATCCCAATATCGCAAAAACATTAGAAGTGAAAATAATAAAAGGATCACTTGAAATGGCTAATATGGCTGGTATTGAATCAACTGCGAATATTAAATCGGTAAATTCAACAAGAAGTAACACAATAAATAAAGGCGTTGCAACCATTTTGCCATTGATTTTTACAAAAAACCGGTCACCATGCATTGTTTCGCTAACAGGAAAAAATCTTTTGAATAATCTTACCAAAGGATTTTTATCGGGATCTATTTTTTCATCTTTATGAAACAGCATTTTCGCTCCGGTAAAAATTAGGAAGGCCCCAAAAATGTAGATAATCCAATGAAATTTACTAATAAGCGCAACACCGGCAAAAATAAAAATCGCCCGCATAATTAAGGCACCTAAAATTCCCCAAAAAAGTACTTTGTGCTGGTATTTTGTATCAACATTGAAATAGGAAAATATCATGATAAATACAAATAAATTATCGACACTTAATGATTTTTCAATGACGTAACCAGTAAGAAATTCCATGGCTTTTACTTCACCCATATAAACATAGATGCCATAATTAAATACCATCGCCATAGATATCCAAACGGCACTCCAAATAAGGGCTTCTTTAATTTTAACTTCGTGAGATTTGCGATGAAACACCCCTAAATCCAATGCTAACATCAGCAATACAAAGGCTAAAAAGCCAATCCACACATAAATAGTTACGATCATAATTTAATGCTTGAGGTTAATTTATTTAATAATTCCATGCCCATTTCTATCAAACCTGAAACACCATTTTCAGCGATATAATTGAATATTTTAATGATATAAGGGAATAAAATAATAATCAATCCAATAACAAAAATAAGGATTAATGCAATTGCAATAATAATTATATTTCTAAGTTTTTTGTTGGTTTTTATTTTGTTAAAGATGTTTAGCCAATTAAATTGGCGCTCATTATTATAGTTATATTTCTGTTTGTAGTGGTATTTTTGCTGTTTGTTTTTGTTTGCAAAAAGATCTTCTAAATCCATTTATTTTCTATTAAAGTTTAACTTATATCCTATTTTTTCAAAGTGCTTTACACAATTGAATTTTTACAACAAGAAGATTTAATCACTCTTGTTGTAAAAAGAACCAAAAAAAATTAAGAAATTTTGGGCGGTTGCCAAATAGAAAAACTGGGTTGGGATAAGACAAAGAATGAACTCAAAATCTTATTTTCAATAAGTTTGATGTCAAAACTTAACTTCTTGTAGAAGGTATATATCTGATCATCAGCTGATGCATCGGAAGTTGAAATTAAATTTTCTGAAGAATTATTTTCTTCGGCAGTAATTTCAGTGCTAAACGATAGATTAACAGCGTTATAAAAAATGCTATAACTCAAAAGCATGCCGATTATGAAAGTAAAGGTTAATAGTATTTTTTTTGGTGTATTAATCATTCCTCATATTTCTTAAAAAATAACATAAAATTGGTCTGCAAATTTAGCCTTATTTATTTGATTTGGGTTATTTTTAATTTGACTTTTAAAATATTTTAAAGTTCAAATCCCAATTGCACATTTAATTTTTTTGCAATGAGCTTAGAAATCAACGTTTTTAACTGCGGAATTTTAATTTTTTCAACCACATCATTCCCGAAGGCATAAAGCAATAAAGCTTTGGCTTCTTTTACAGGAATTCCGCGTGATTGCATATAAAATAATGCACTTTCATCCAATTGTCCGATCGTACAGCCATGAGAACATTTTACATCATCGGCAAAAATTTCCAATTGAGGTTTTGAATTTATGGTAGCGCCGTCATCTATCAAAATAGAATTGTTTTGCTGAAAAGCATTCGTTTTTTGGGCTGCTTGGCGCACAATTACCTTTCCGTTAAAAACACCAACCGATTTATCGGCGTAAATGCCTTTGTATAATTCGTGGCTTTCGCAATTTGGCGATTTATGATCTACAAGTGTATGATTGTCAACGTGTTGTTTTTCATTTAAAATAGAAATTCCGTTTAGATTGGAAGTGATATGTTCACCTTCGTGATAGAATTCTAAATTGTTTCTGGTAATTTTTCCGCCAAATGAAAAGGTATTTACAGAAGCCACACTTTGTTGTTTTTGTGAAATAAAAGTGCTGTCGATTAACGACGATTCATTAGTGTCATTTTGAATTTTGTAATAATCAACAATGGCTCGTTTATGAACAAATATTTCAGTAACAGAATTTGTCAATGTGGTATTTTTGGACAAATTTTGGTGGCGTTCAATAATCTGAACGTATGAATTTTCGCCTACAACAACTAAATTTCTTGGCTGCAATAACACTTCTTTTTCGCTTCCTGTGGAAAAATTAATAATTTGTATGGGTTTGGGAACAATCGTATTTTTTGGAATATTGATAAAAGCGCCTTCTTTCACAAAAGCGGTATTCAATTCAGCCAAACTGCTGTTTTTGTTGGCAATTGTATTAAAATAATTATCAATAATCATTTTATACTTTGGCCTTGCCAGTGCAGAAGACAACACGCATACATCACAGTTCTCATGAGTAGTTTCAGACAAAAATGAACTAAAAACGCCGTCAATAAAAATTAAGGTGTATGATTCAATTTCATTGATTAAATAATCCTTTACGTTTTTAAATCCGACCGATTTTTCAGCGTTTGGAAAAAGGCTGTAATCATTTTTTAGCAAAGGGTTTAAGCTTGTATATTTCCACTCTTCATCTCTTTTCGTTGGAAAGCCCTCTTTTTCAAAATTATGAATCGCTTTCAACCGAATGGCATGTACCGTTGAATCAAGGTCTATATTTCCTTTGTTTTCAAAAGCCAAAAATGAAGAAACTAATTTTTCTTTTAATTCCATTTTTCTTAGTGTTCAGTATCAGTTTTCAGTTATTCAATGCTTTCTGCAACTGCTTACTTTATTTAGTATAATTTATTTCAACCAGTCGTAACCTTTTTCTTCAAGTTCGTATGCCAATTCTTTTCCGCCAGATTTTACAATTTTTCCATTATGCAATACATGAACAAAATCCGGAATTATATAATCCAATAAACGTTGGTAGTGCGTAATTAACAATACCGCATTTTTTTCACTTTTTAGTTTGTTTACGCCATTGGCCACAACTTTAAGAGCATCAATATCCAAACCTGAATCGGTTTCATCCAAGATGGCCAATTGCGGTTCCAACATCGCCATTTGGAAAATTTCATTTCGTTTTTTCTCGCCTCCGGAAAATCCTTCATTTAAGGAACGCGATAAAAATTTACGGTCTATTTCCAATAAATCAGCTTTTTCACGAATCAACTGCAACATTTCTTTTGCAGGCAATTCTGCTATTCCTTTGGCTTTACGCGTTTCGTTAATGGCTGTTTTTATGAAGTTTGTAACCGTTACGCCGGGGATTTCAATAGGATATTGAAATGACAAAAACACCCCTTTATGCGCTCTTACTTCAGGAGCGAAATCGGATAAATCTTCTCCATTTAATTCTACAGAACCTTCGGTAACTTCAAAATCTTCTTTTCCTGCAATAACAGCCGCAAGCGTGCTTTTCCCAGAACCGTTTGGTCCCATAATCGCATGAACTTCTCCTGCTTTTATTTCGAGATTGATTCCTTTTAAAATCTCTTTGCCATTGATATTGGCGTGTAAATTATTTATTTTTAACATTTTTTCTCGTTTATCTTTTTATTTGTTGAATCGGGTATTTGTTTGAAATTCAACAACATTTCAACTTTATGATTATCCTACAGATCCTTCCAAACTTATTTCCAACAATTTTTGTGCTTCCACAGCAAATTCCATCGGTAATTTATTAAGTACTTCTTTGCCAAATCCGTTTACGATTAATGCAATTGCTTTTTCGGTATTGATGCCACGTTGGTTGCAGTAAAACAACTGATCTTCCCCAATTTTACTTGTGGTGGCTTCGTGCTCTATTTGAGCAGATTTATTTTTTACTTCAATATAAGGAAAAGTATGCGCACCACATTTGTCTCCCATTAATAAGGAGTCACATTGCGAAAAATTTCTGGCGTTGTTTGCTCTCGGGCTAATTTGGACCAAACCTCGATAAGAATTGTGCGAATGTCCTGCGGAAATTCCTTTTGAAATAATGGTGCTTTTCGTGTTATTTCCCAAATGGATCATTTTTGTGCCGGTATCTGCTTGCTGGAAATTGTTAGTCACAGCGATGGAATAAAATTCACCGACTGAGTTATCACCTTTCAATATACAACTTGGATATTTCCAGGTAATGGCACTTCCTGTTTCTACTTGTGTCCAAGAAATTTTTGCGTTTTTTTCGCACAATCCACGTTTGGTCACAAAATTATAAACACCGCCTTTTCCTTCTTTATCACCCGGAAACCAGTTCTGAACAGTAGAGTATTTTATTTCGGCATCATCTAAAGCAATTAATTCAACAACTGCTGCGTGTAACTGATTTTCATCACGTGCTGGCGCGGTGCAACCTTCCAAATAACTCACATAACTGCCTTCATCGGCAATTAACAGCGTGCGCTCAAATTGTCCGGTTCCTCCTTCGTTTATTCTGAAGTAAGTTGACAATTCCATCGGACAAGTAACACCTTTTGGGATATAACAAAACGAACCGTCAGAAAAAACTGCCGAGTTTAAGGCTGCATAAAAATTATCGGTTTTAGGAACAATGCTTCCCATATATTTTTTAACCAATTCAGGATGGTTTTGAATGGCTTCAGAAATGGGACAAAAAATAATGCCTCTTTCGTTTAATGTTTTTTTGAAAGTTGTTGCTACAGAAACGGAGTCCATCACAATATCAACAGCTACATTTGAAAGTCGTTTTTGTTCCCCAATTGAAATCCCCAGTTTTTCGAAAGTTTTTAGCAATTCAGGATCTACTTCATCTAAACTGTCTAATTTTTTCTTTGTTTTTGGTGCAGAATAGTAGCTGATATCTTGAAATGAAGGTTTTGTATAACGAACATTTGCCCATTCAGGTTCCGTCATTTCTTTCCAAATACGAAACGCGTCCAAACGCCATTCGGTCATCCATGCTGGCTCGTTTTTCTTTTTGGAAATAGCGATTACAACATCTTCATTTAAACCTACGGGAAACTTATCGGATTCAATATCTGTATAAAATCCGTATTCGTACTCTTTGGTTTCGAGTTCTTTTTTTAAATCGTCTTCAGTAAATTTACCCATTTTTGATTATTTTATAATTGAAAGGTGAATGCTTTGATTTTCAAACTTTCAATCTTTGAATTTTTATAGTGAAAATGATTCACCACAACCGCAAGTTCGTTGGGCGTTCGGATTTTTAAACACAAATCCGGTTCCTTTTAAACCGCCTGAATATTCTAAAGTTGTGCCTATAAGGTACAAAAAGCTTTTTTTATCGACAATGATTTTTACGCCATTGTCTTCAAAAACCTTGTCTCCTTCAATTTGTTCCTTGTCAAATTTTAAGTCATAAGAAAGTCCGGAACAACCGCCGCTTTTTACCCCAACCCTAACAAAGTCGTTTTCAGCGTTAAAACCGTCGTCTTTCATAAGCTCAATCACTTTATTTTTCGCTATGTCTGAAACTTTTATCATATTGCTTATGTAGATTAATTCTAAATAAGGGCAAATATAAGCAGAAAAAACGGTTTTGAAAACTTTTTTGGTATGGAACTGGTTTTAACTTTTTTCAATTGGCTACAAAATGTTATTTTTCACTCACTTTTTGCCTTTTTTGAACTCCGTAGCGATGCTATGCAGTTAAAAAAAGCCTTCAATTGAGCAAAAAATTCCTATTTTTCGCTTCAATCAAAAAAGTTTAAA
>JAAFHC010000101.1:11553-18914 GCA_010906935.1 Gelidibacter sp. | reverse complement strand
CACTTAAATGGCGCAAATAACTCATAATCAGCAAAGATGAAACGCCTAATTTTGTTTTTGCGTCGTCACAGGCTTTTGAAATACCGTTGATGACCGTTTCAAAGGAAATACCGCGATCGGTATGCGTTTGCGGGTCGAACATAATTTCGGTATGACGCACATGTTGGTTGGCACATATTTGCAGATAGCTGTAGGTTAAATCGTAAAAATCCTGTTCAGTTACCAAAACGCCGGCACCCTGATAATAAATATTTAAAAAATCCTGCAAACAATTGAATTTATAGGCTTCTTCAATCTCTTTTACAGAAGTATATGGAATCTTGATATGGTTTCTTTGGGCTATTTTAAACATCAATTCAGGCTCAAAAGAACCTTCAATATGTAAATGCAATTCAGCCTTGGGTAATTTTGCTATAAATGTTTTCATGTTGCAAATTTACATAATTCCATATTTTTAATGGATGTTTGTTTAAAAATTTATGATGAAATGCATTTGGCTTAAATTTTTGATCTAATTTAGTGAGAAATGGGCATCAAAACAACCTTCAGGCCTGTTTGTGCGACCCTATAAATACGCGTTAATACACCTTGAGAAAAAGCAATAAGGTGCTATTTGCGCAACCTTATTGCCTGATGTAAAAATATTAAGAAGCTTCTGAAATTGATGAAATTAAATTGAATTTATATATGGCGATATGGCGTTGCAAATAAGATCACCTTCTTTAGGATGGTGATTTATCACAGAGATTAAAAGTTGTAATTCTGAGTCGCTGAATTTGGTAATTTTAGATTTTAGGAGCAATTGATCGTTTAAAAAAGCATTTTTTAAGAGTTGTAATTTATAAAGGCGAGGAATGGGATAGGCAAAATAGAAGTTGTCAGAAATGATTTTTGAAACAAAATTTTCCATTTCATGGTACAATATATTCAGATGCAATTCATTTTTAGCATTGATGTCGTTTTCGGTTACTGTGAAGTGTTTTTCCGGACTTTTATAAGGATTTTCTAATGTTTTCATGTGTATTAAGTTAAGGATTTTTAAATGGCGAACTGGGCATGTGTATTTTGTTGACTTGAAAATTGCGCTGGCATTGCACCATAATTTCCTGATAAATCGGCTTTGAAATGTTTAATTTTTTCATAATGGTTGTTTTTAATTAATAATTTAAGGCATAAAAAAAAGGCGCTTTTCGAAAAAAGCACCTTTTAAAATTTGGTTTTATAATTTTAAATATCTTCAATAATCATCGAAAGTGCTTTGTTGAATCCATACCTGCTGTTGTTGCATAAGATTGCATACCGCATAACCATTAAATGCAACAGAAAACAAGGACTTCACATCCTTTAAAGTTGCTGTAATCATAGTTTGTATGTTTAAAATTTCTTTCATAATCGAATCAAAATTAAAAATTTATTTCAATAAACGTACATTATTTGAATAAAATATTAAATAATAACGCATTTTCTTGTAAATTTGCAGTTAAAATAAACCAATAAAAATTTTATGGCAAGTATTAAAAATTTAAAAAAGGATATTAATTACGTTCTGGGAGATATTATTGAAGCATGTTATACTTGGGAATTGTACAATCCTAAAGCAGGTTCCGCAGGAACAGAAGCAATTATAGATGAAGCGATTGAATCATTTGATGTCTTAATTGAAAAAGTGAATGTTAAAAAAATTGAAGACAAAAAAGCTTATTTTAAGGCTATTAATTTAGAATTGGAAAAAACTGCCCACGATTTAATTGAAAAAGTAAATAAACTTTAGTTTTTAATTAACATTTTTTAGGGTTGTTTTTTGTTAATAATGAAATTTATTATGTAAATTCACACAATAATATATTAAATAATACGTTATTTGATTACCAACTAAAAACCTATTAATCTATGGCAAGAGCAATGTTTGAGTACACCAAAACCATACTCGAAAAAGTCAGTTTTAATAAAGAATTATTTAAAAAAGAATTGGAAAAAGCAGTTAACAGATTATTACCCTACCTATGAAATAAAAGAATTGTACTATTGGCTAAAGGAGTTCACCTTAAATAAACCCGAACTTCAATTGTGTTTAGTTTTAGTGGAAAATAATAAAAGGAGCTTTTAAGCTCCTTTTTTTTGTTGGATCGGACTAATTATTTGAACGTCGTTAAAGGCAATTACACCTCTTATTACGCTGTCTATCACATTCTTTAGCGTTTCAATCAGCTGTATTTTTAATTGGGATTTGTGATAAATAAGGCTTATTTCCCTGGCCGGAACCGGCGCATTAAATGATCGTAAATACTTGGTGTCTTTATCGGATAAGTCCAATGTTTGTAAATAAGGCAACAAGGTCATACCCAAATCTTCTTTGGCCAATTTAATTAAAGTATCAAAACTGCCGCTCTGAATCTGAAAATGCTGATTCTGATAACCAATGGCACTGCATAAATTGATAATATTTTCTTTAAAGCAATGGCCATCTTCCAATAATAAAATATCTTCAATCTGCAATTCTTCCACAGCGATGGTTTTGTTCTTAAAAAGGCGATGTTCGGCAGGCACAAATCCAACAAAAGGCTCATAATATAAGGCCCGTTCCACAATTTGGTCATTTTCCAGCGGTGTGGCAGCAATGGCCACATCAATATGCCCGTCGGCCAATTTTTTTATCATTTCTTCCGTAGTAATTTCTTCAATAATGAGATTTACTTTTGGGTATTTTTTAATAAATGTTTTTAAAAACAACGGAAGTAATGTAGGCATCACGGTGGGAATAATTCCCAATCTGAAATCGCCGCCAATAAATCCTTTTTGCTGGTCTATAATATCATTAATGCGATTACTTTCGTCAACAATAATTTTAGCCTGTTCTATAATTTTTTTTCCCACCTCGGTAAGTTGGATGGGCTTTTTATTTCTGTTGAAAATTTGGGTGTCAAATTCCTCTTCAAGTTTCTGAATTTGCATGCTCAATGTTGGCTGGGTCACAAAACAATGTTTGGACGCTATGGTAAAATTTTTGTATTCGGCCACCGCCAAAACATATTTTAATTGGGTGATTGTCATAACTATCAATATTTATGATAAAGATATTAAAACTATCAATAATGATTATGTTTATTTCACTTTATTTTTTCTGAAATTTGTATTGTTAAAAGATTAATTAATTTAATTTAAAAATGAGGAATATGAGCACAACAAGTATTGGATTAGATAAAGAAAAAGCTAAAAACTTAACTATCAGTTTAAACGCGCTATTGGCAAATTTTCAGGTGTATTATCAAAATTTAAGAGGATTGCATTGGAATATAAAAGGAAAATCTTTTTTTGAATTGCACGTTAAATATGAAGAGTTTTATACCGATTCACAAATTAAAATAGATTTGATTGCAGAGCGAATCCTAACTTTAGGCGGAACCCCTTTGCATACCTTTGGGGAATATACTAAATTGTCAAAAGTTACGGTGGGTAAAAATATCACTACAGGTGTTGACGGTGTTCAATTGGTGGTAAATTCTTTAACGGAACTTTTATTGTTGGAGCGTGAAATTCTGAATGAATCTGCCGATGCCAATGATGAAGGTACCAATGCCATGATGAGCGATTTTATTGCAGAACAGGAAAAAACAATGTGGATGCTAAATGCTTGGTTGAATTAAGAAAAAAGTAGGAAGACCGAAGACTGAAGTCGGAAGCTGATTTTTAAATAGACTAAATAGGCTTGGATCAAAAAAATAAAGAAGCAGTTTTTACAAAATTGAAAACTACTTTTTTTAATACATATCCCAAAATGTTCGTTGTTTGTCTAGCTCTTCTTCCTGTTTTTTATACTCCGCAACCGAAATAACTTTTAAAAATGAAGGATGTTGTTCAATGCCAAACTCCATTTTTTTTACAATTTCATCAACAGTATCATTTTCATAATCTATTTCAATAGGCTTTTTAATCACCATAGATTGCAATACATTTCGCTTTTTAATGAGCAGACCCTTCTTGTCGTAGGCTCTTCTGAAACCGTCAATAACAATAGGAATCACAATGGGTTTACAGGTTTTTATAATGTGAGCGGTGCCACGTCTGATTGGTTTAAAAGGTTTGGTGGTGCCCTGTGGAAAAGTGATTACCCATCCGTCATCCAAGGCTTTTTTGATATTGCTGATATCCGACATTTTCACTTGTCGATTTACATCCTTGCCTTTATCTCTCCAGGTTCTGTCTATGGAAACAGAGCCTACATAAGCAAATATTTTTGGCAAAAGACCCGATTTCATGGTCTCAGCGGCAGCGACATAATAGATATTTAATTTCGGATTCCAGATATAGCCAATGTTTTCTAAAGAATCGACCCTTCCTTTTAAAGAAGCATTAAAAACGTGATACATGGCGGCAACGTCTGCAAAATAGGTTTGATGGTTGGAAACAAACAGTACATTGCTTGGAGGTAGATCTCTGATGATTTCTGAACCTTCAATTTTTAGCTGGTTGAAACGTCGATACCTTCCGTGAGAAACAACTCCAATAATTCTTACGAGCCATCTTTTTAAAAATAAGATATGGCCAAAAGGATTTCTTTTAAAAATTGGCATTTAGGTGGTTTAGGTTTGAATGAAAAGCAAATTTAATAAAAAATAAATTAAATTTCTTTTAATAACAATTTGATTTCATTTAACATCATGGCTGTTGCGCCCCATACCATAAAATTGCTCAGATTAAAACAGGGAACTGGAATGTTTTTTGCATAGGATGTGGTTACAACTGTGGTTGAACAAGCGCGATCATTAAACAAATCTTCCAGCAAAACCGAAATATTTTCTGCCACTTCCTCATTTTTAGTCAAGGTAGGTGTGTAGTCCAGCAATCCTAAAAATGGGGTGACCATAAAATTGCTTGGCGGGATAAAAACATCGGTCATTTGCTTAAAAATAGACACATCATCGGGACAAATACCAACTTCTTCCTGAGCTTCTCTCAATGCGGTATTTTCCAAAGAATGATCAGAACTTTCGAATTTTCCTCCAGGAAAACTTATTTGTGAGGCATGCGTACCGTTATAGTTTGCGCGCAAGGTTAATAAAAAGCAAGTTTTTCCTTGGTCATTCGGATAAAACAGCGCCAAAACAGCCGCTTTTTTTGCGTTTTTGGCATCTATAAATTCCTGGGTATATTTTTGCCTGAATTTTGGCGCCAATTCAAACTGAGCCTCCAATCCGCCAAGCGCTGTTTCCGATAACTTTGAAACGTTATTTTTGAAGTTATTGAAATCCATTTAATTTTTCGAATAAAAAGTAGGTAGAGACAAATGATATTTTACAGCCACAAGCCTTATGGTAATCACAATTAAGGATGTTGAAACATAAACAATGGTTTGGTCAATATTAAAATTATATAAAATAATAAAAGCAATTGACCCAAAAATACAGGCAGTGGCATAAATTTCTTTTCTGAAAAGAATAGGAACATCATTGCATAAAATATCCCGAATAACACCACCAAAACAAGCCGTCATGGTTCCCAAGGCTATTGAAATAATGGGATGAAAATGAGCGTTGATGCCAATTTCTGTTCCTGTAATGGTAAATACACCCAACCCAATAGTGTCGAATAGAAACAGTGATTTGTGTAAATATTTCAATTTTTTCCGAAATAAAATAGCGATAAAAACAGATAAACCTATTAAAAAAATATAAGTAATATCGTTCATCCATATTACAGGTTGCCGGCCAATTAAAACATCCCGCAAAGTACCCCCGCCAACTGCAGTGACAAATGCGATAATAAAAACGCCAAAGGGATCCATTTTCTTATTCATCGCAACCAATGCGCCTGAAATGGCAAAAGCAATGGTGCCCAAGATGTCTAACACATAAAATATTGTCATGAAGGATGATTTGTAAAAATGTCAATAATGATTATACTAATTTCAATATAATGAGTGAATTGATTTTAAAAGAAAATATAGATACCTTATTTAATTTCAGCTTTGGCAGCCATTGCAGCACCAATAATTCCTGCCTCATTTTCTGCTTCCGCAGGAGCTATAGGTGTGTCAATTTCAATTTTGTGGATAAACTTATGAACCCTTTTGCTGGCGCCGCCACCAATAATGATTAAGTCTGGTGACATGATGAAATTTAAGTGGTCAAAATATTTATGCAATCTTTTTCCCCATTTTTTCTGACTTAATTTTTCTCTTTTGCGGGCAGAATCGGCGGCATAGCTTTCAAAACTTTCTCCGTGCCTATTAAGCAAATGACCAAATTCTGTATTTTGTAATAATTTCCCGTCTAAAAATACGGCCGATCCAATTCCTGTTCCCAAAGTAATCATAATCACAACGCCTTTTTTACCTTTTCCGGCGCCAAAGTACATTTCGGCGATACCTGCCGCATCGGCGTCATTTACGACCGTAAATTCATTTCCTGTGGCATTTTTAAAAAGTTCTGCAACATGGACGTTTTTCCAATCTTCGTGCAAATTTCCTCCCGACATACATTTGCCGTGTTTTAAAGGTGTTGGAAATCCGCAACCAACCATACCTTCCCAGTTAAAGTGTTTCACAATCTTTTGAATAACTTTGGCAATTGCCTCGGGCGTTGCTGGCCTTGGTGTTGGAATTCTTTTTTTTTCGGCAGAAAGCGCGCCAGTTTCAACAGTGACAATAGCGGCTTTTATGCCGGTGCCTCCAACATCAATCCCAAGTATTTCCATTATAAATCAGTACGTTTTAAATTAGGAGAACAAGATATTGAAAATTAATAACATATTAAAATGGGAAAGGGAACAATATGCCTTTGTTTATGAGTTAATGTATTTTCTTAAATTTTTAAAGAAGCGTAAATTGTTTTAATTCGGTTTTGGTTAAGTAGTTGGGATTGCTGCAATCACAATTAGAAAATAGTGGTTTTTTCTTTACCATCTAATTTCCGCTGAATGATGTCCCGAAAATGCCAACGGCAAGTTCTGCCCAAATGAGGAAGAATACCAAAAAAAGAGCGACACAAAATACAATTCGGAGTTTGGTCGTTTGTACCTTTCTCATAATAAGTTCAACGGTCATACCTGCAACGATTACTAGGACAGCGGCTACAATAAAATCTGACAAAGTCCATTTCACTTCATCAGTGAACAGCATGGCGATTAGTGGAATAAGCAATAAAAGTGTTACTACAAGTACAATTCCGACAAGTCTTTTGTTTTGCTTAATCATAAATGTTTTACTTTTTCCCAGTTTAATTACTGTTACTAATCAGTATGATAATAATCTGTAATACAGAGCTTTAAATTTAACCGCAATGTGCGCTAAGGAAATCGCAATGGACGCAATGTGTTGTAAATCAACTATAATTAATATTGCGACCTTTGCTTTTTCTTTGCGA